>CAZAGR010000034.1:0-12968 GCA_964484585.1 uncultured Propionivibrio sp.
AAACCTGTGCGCGCCCTGCACGGGGGGACAGGGGTGGGGGGTGTTCAATTTGCTTTTCGTTATATCGGACGATGTACGTCCTTGTCTTCTGGCTGGAACTGGGGCAGCAGAAGAACATGAGTGAGTGGGTGCCACAACGCGGTGGCGGTAACGCTGGACAGAAACCAGAGCAAGCCCGGGAACTCTGCACCGGCAATGAGGCGGGCCAACATCATGACGATCTGACTCGCCAGCAACAGCGGAAAGATATGAACCGCCTGCCGCGTCAGAGGGAACCAGAGGATGCGGCGCGACAGCGCTGCGCCGGCGAAGGCCAGCAAGACATAGGCGATTGAGTGCTGCCCCAGGACGCTGCCGTCAACGACATCCATCAGAACGCCGAGCACGAACGCCGTTCCCATGCCGACCCGAAGCGGTTGGTGGATGCACCAGAAGATCAGGGTCAGCGCCACCCAATCCGGAATTCCCGGGATTCTGCCGAAGGGGATCAGGTTTGCGAGGAGCGAGACAAACAGGGTCAAAGGAATAAAGCCCCGGCTGACCGGTAGCAAAATTCGCCGCGATGCATGGGTGGCTTGGGAACCGGTCATTGAGGCATCCTCTGTAGTAACTTCATCGGCGCCGCCCAGCCCGCCGTGGCGCCGCGGCAGTGGGCTGGGCTGACGCGTCACCGGGATGTGGTGCCATGCCGCTGCGTGATTCCAGCACCAGCACGAGACCATGCCGTTCCACGCCAGCAAGCGGATCGCAGGTGATGCGGGCAAAGGCGTAGGAGTTGCTGCGATCGATATTGGCGACTTTTGCCACCGGCAGCCCGGGCAGGTACACGCCGTCCAGTCCCGAAGTGATCAGGACGTCTCCGGGCACGACTTCGGCGTTGGCGGCAAGGTACCTCAACTCCATGACGCCAGCCCCGGCACCTTCCAGTACCGCCCGCAAGCCGTTACGTTGAACCTGGACCGGGATGGCCTGCTCCTTATCCGTCAGCAGCGAAACTTCCGCCGTCAGCGGAAAGACCCGAACAACCTGACCCACCACGCCAATTTCATCAACCACCGCCTGGCCCGGTTCGATGCCGTGTTGCATGCCCTTGTCAATGATGACGCGGCGGGCAAAGGGATCGCGCGCGGCATACAGTATCTCGGCGATGCGTCCCTCTACTGGGTGACGTTCGCGCATCTCCAGCAATACGCGGAGCCGCTTGTTTTCATCTTCCAGGTGCTTTTGCCGCAGCAACAGGTTGGCCGAGCCCAACTGCCGTTGCCGCAAACTTTCGTTTTCGCTGAGCAGCGTGGAGAAACGGCTGAAGTAGCTTACTACGTCACCAGCGGCATCAACGGGAAGGTAGGCGACGCGCTGCAAAGGCCAGGCTGCGGTGGCGAGGCCGAGCCTCGCCCACTCGAGCGTGCGGAAACGCAGATCCGTAGCCAGCAGGAAAATTGACAGCGCCAGGAAAAAAATCAACCGGGCAAGCGGTGCCGGACCACGCCTAAAAAACGGCGGAGGCGCGTGGCCAACGACAGACATCACGACACTTGAACTCCCAAACTCGATTTTCGAGAAAAATCCAACCAGGCCGCAGCGACTTTTCGGCCAGAATTACCGCAATCTACAAGGGAAAGGGTCTATTCGTTGGCGAAAATACTGCCGAGTTTGTCCATCTTTTCAAGCGCGATTCCGGAGCCGCGGGCAACGCAGGTCAATGGATCATCTGCGACAATCACCGGCAGGCCGGTTTCCTCAGTCAGCAAACGATCAAGATCGTTGAGCAATGCACCACCGCCGGTGAGCACCAGTCCGCGCTCGGCAATGTCGGCGCCGAGTTCTGGAGGTGTCTTTTCGAGGGCATCCTTGACTGCTTTAACGACCTGATTCAGGGGTTCGGAAAGTGCTTCCAGAACTTCATTTGAGGATATTGTGAACTTCCGCGGAATGCCCTCTGCCCGATTGATGCCGGAGACTTCCATTTCCTTCACTTCCGAACCGGGGAATGCAGAACCAATGGTTTTCTTGATGTGTTCTGAAGTGTTGTCACCAATCTGCATGCCGTAGTTACGGCTGATGTACGAGATGATCGCCTCGTCAAACTTGTCACCGCCGACACGCACCGAACTCGCATAAACCATGCCGCCGAGCGAAATTACGCCGACTTCAGTTGTCCCGCCTCCAATATCGACAACCATCGAGCCCGTCGCATCCGAGACCGGCAACCCGGCGCCGATCGCCGCTGCCATGGGTTCTTCAATCAGATAAACCTGCGATGCGCCGGCACCCAGCGCGGACTCACGGATGGCACGTCGTTCAACCTGGGTCGAACCCGAGGGCACGCAAATGATGATTCGCGGTGAAGGCGAAAACAGACGTGATTCATGCACCCGCTTGATGAATTGCTTGAGCATCTGTTCGGTGACCGTGAAATCGGCGATCACACCGTCCTTCAATGGCCGGATAACCTGAATTTCCTTGGGATTGCGGCCGATCATGCCTTTGGCCTCGCGGCCGACGGCTTGTATGGTTTTCTTGGCGTTGGGTCCGCCTTCGGTGCGGATCGCGACGACCGAGGGTTCGTCGAGGACGACGCCCTTGCCGCGCATGTAAATCAGGGTGTTGGCAGTGCCGAGGTCAATCGCAAGGTCGTTTGAAAAATAGGAGCGTAAAAAGCCGAACATCGAGTTTCCAGTGAAAGTAGAGCGCCACTATGGCTAAGACTCGGTTGAGCCGGCCTCGAGTGGCAAGGAGGGTAGTTGCGTATGATAACCTATCGGGCTTGCTAGGATAAGCGCTGAACAGGGCGCAAACCATCATGTCTCTGAGTCTTGAAGAAGTTGCGCGCGTGGCGAAACTGGCCCGCATTGAGCTGACGCCCGCCGAAATTGACGTCACTCGAACGTGCCTGAACGATATTTTCGGGTTTATCGAACAGTTGCAGGCGGCTGCGACCGACGGGGTCGCACCTATGGCTCACGCGGTCGAGATGACTCAACGATTGCGGCCCGACCGGGTCACCGAAACCGATCGGCGCGAAATATTTCAGCTCGCGGCTCCGGAGACCGAAGGCGGCTTGTATCTGGTACCAAAGGTTATTGAATGAAGCTCTGCCTCATTCAATTCTTGCAAATCACTTCCCCCACCCCTTCCCCGCCCCGGGGCGGGGTTATTGATTGGCGCTACGCGCCGTGTTGGCGACTTCATGATTAACGCTTCTCTTAAAAATCTATCCGCTGCATTAGCGACCAAACGCGTTTCCGCCGTTGAGTTGGCGCAGCTATTTTTGGATCGCGCCGAGCGCGCCAATCCTCTGCTCAATGCTTTTATCAGTCTCGATCCTAGTAAAACGATGGAAATGGCGCGCGCTGCCGACGCGTGCATCGCGTCCGGTGGTGCCGGGGTATTGACCGGAATTCCATTGGCCTACAAGGATATTTTTTGTGTAAAAAATTGGCGCGCCACGTGCGGGTCGCGCATGTTGGCTGATTTTGTCGCGCCGTATGATGCCCACGTCGTGGAGCGCTTCAACGCGATCGGAATGGTAACGCTGGGCAAGCTCAACATGGACGAGTTTGCTATGGGTTCATCCAACGAAAATTCGTTTTTTGGACCCGTCAGGAATCCCTGGGATCGCGAAAGAGTGCCCGGCGGATCATCAGGCGGTTCGGCGGCTGCGGTCGCCGCCCGCTTGGCACCGGCGGCTCTGGGCACCGATACCGGCGGATCCATCCGGCAGCCGGCCGCCATGTGTGGTCTGACCGGATTGAAGCCAACCTATGGCGTGGTTTCGCGTTACGGCATGGTCGCCTTCGCCTCGAGCCTGGATCAGGGCGGCCCGATGGCCAAATCAGCCGAAGATTGTGCGCTACTGCTTAATGTGATGGCAGGATTTGATGCGCGCGATTCGACTTCGATTGAGCGAGGGCAAGAGGATTACTTGCGCGAATTTGAACAGCCGCTGACCGGTCTGCGCATCGGTTTGCCGCGCGAGTTCTTTGGTGCCGGTATGGATGACGATGTACGTGCGGCAGTCGAAGCGGCGCTCGACGAATATCGCAAGCTGGGTGCGGTGACGGTTGACGTTGATCTACCGAATTCGGGGTTGTCGGTGCCGGCCTATTACGTTATCGCGCCTGCCGAGGCCAGTTCAAATCTGTCTCGATTTGACGGTGTGCGCTACGGTTACCGGGCGCCAGACTATGCTGACCTGAACGATATGTATTCGAAAACCCGGGCGCAGGGTTTTGGTGAAGAAGTGAAGCGCAGAATTTTGATCGGTACCTATGTGCTATCGCACGGCTACTACGACGCATACTATTTGAAGGCGCAGAAATTGCGCCGTCTGATCGCTGCCGACTTTCAGGAAGCGTTCACGATGTGCGACGTAATCATGGGGCCCACCTCGCCGTCGGTCGCCTTCAAAATCGGCGACAAAAGCGACGATCCTTTGCAGATGTATCTGGCCGATATTTACACGGTCTCCACCAATCTGGCTGGCTTGCCCGGTATGTCGATTCCATGCGGCTTTGGTGCAACGGAGTCAGCCAACCCGATGCCGGTGGGGCTGCAAATCATAGGCCCCTGGTTTTCTGAAGCGCGCATGCTCAATGCCGCACATCAATATCAAAAAGTGACCGACTGGCACACACGAATGCCGGAGGATGCCGTATGAACACCGAAGCCCGCTGGGAGGTGGTGATCGGACTGGAGACCCATGCACAGTTGAAAACGCAGTCCAAGATTTTTTCCGGCAGCAGCACCGCGTTTGGTGCCGAACCCAATGTCCAGGCCAGTGCCGTGGATATCGCATTGCCGGGTGTATTGCCGGTTTTGAATCGGGAAGCGGTGGTTTGCGCGATCAAGCTCGGTCTCGCTGTTGGTGCGCAAATCGCTCCGCGTTCGATCTTTGCGCGGAAGAACTATTTTTATCCGGATTTGCCAAAGGGTTACCAAATCAGCCAGTTCGAGATCCCTGTCGTCTCGGGCGGCAGCCTGACCATCCGGGTCGGCGCGGGCGCGTCTGCGAGTGAAAAGCTGGTGCATTTGACCCGCGCGCATCTTGAGGAAGACGCCGGGAAATCCTTGCACGAGGATTTCCACGGCAAGACCGGCATTGATTTGAATCGCGCCGGTACGCCGCTGCTGGAAATCGTCTCCGAGCCCGACATGCGCTCATCGGCGGAGGCCGTCGCGTATGCCCGCGCTCTGCATGCGCTGGTACGCTGGATCGGCATTTGTGATGGCAACATGCAGGAAGGTTCCTTTCGCTGTGATGCCAATGTCTCGGTGCGTCCGCTGGGGCAAAAGGAGCTCGGCACGCGACGCGAGATCAAGAATTTGAACTCCTTCCGTTTCATGCAGCAGGCCATTGATTACGAAGTGCAGTGGCAAATCAACGAGATTGCAGAAGGTCGCAAAATTCAACAAGCCACGGTGTTGTTCGATCCGGCAAGCGGCGAAACGCGGTCCATGCGCAGCAAGGAAGATGCGCACGATTACCGTTACTTTCCGGATCCCGATCTTTTGCCGCTGGAGATTTCGCCGGCCTGGATCGCCGAGATTGCCGAGGCTCTTCCGGAGTTGCCGCAGGCCATGAAGTTGCGTTTCGAATCCGAGTATGACCTGTCACCTTATGATGCGGCGACACTGACCTCGGGCCGCGAAATGGCCAGCTATTTTGAAGCCGCAACCGCTGCAGCCGGCTCCGGCAGTGCGAAGCTCTGCGCTAACTGGGTGATGGGCGAACTCGCCGCGCGGATCAATCGTGATGATCTCGATTGGGATGCCGTGCCGCTAGCGCCGACTTTTTTGGCGGGCATCGTGCGACGGATTGCTGACAGTACGATCTCCAACAAGATCGCCAAGGATGTTTTTGACGCTTTATGGGCGGGGGAGGCGACAGATGCGGATGCCCTCATCGATGCGCGCGGCTGGCGGCAAATTTCCGATGCCGGCTTGATTGATAGCTTGGTGGACGAGGTTCTAGCCGCTAACCCGAAGTCGGTTGAGGAGTTCCGCGCGGGTAAGGAAAAGGCCTTCAATGCTTTGGTGGGTCAGGCGATGAAAGCCACCAAGGGGAAAGCCAATCCCCAGCAGGTCACCGACGTACTGCGCAAAAAGCTCGAGTCCTGACTCTGCCGTCTTTAACCAATCAGATAAGTGCGGGGCCAAGCAATCGCCATGTAACGCCGACCTGATTGCTTGGCTGGCCGCTGGCCAGGCGGCTGCAGAAAGTCCTTATTTCTTTTCGGCAGGTGCCGGCGCCGCCGCCGCTGGTTTGGCCGGTACTTCGGCGGGTGTCGACGCTGCGCTGATGCCCTTCAACTCACGATAACGCTTGTGTTCCTCGGCGAACTTGGCGGTGGTTTCGGCAATATCATGTTTTCTGGCGGCTACGGCCGCTCGTTTTGCACCTGCATTTGCCTCGAGAACGCGCAACTTGGATTTCAAATCCGCAGGCAGTGCTTTGCCCTTGTAAAACTCTTTCTCGGAATTGCCTTTCGCCAGCGCTTTATCGGCTTCTGCGACGCCTTGCTCACCAATCTGGATCAGTTTTTCGATTTCTGCCAAGGAGCGGTCGCGCGCCGTGTCAATGTCAGCTTCGCTCGCGTAGGTCGATAGGAGTGCCATATTGCGGCGGCGGTCTTCGTCCTTGCGCTTTTCATCGGCCTGCTTCTGTTCCAGCTCGGCAACGCGGCGCGCCTGCTGTTCGGGAGTCAGCGGAGCTTCGACGCGATTGACCACGTAGCCC
Organism: uncultured Propionivibrio sp.; assembly: GCA_964484585.1. Taxonomy (GTDB): domain Bacteria; phylum Pseudomonadota; class Gammaproteobacteria; order Burkholderiales; family Rhodocyclaceae; genus JADKHX01. The sequence goes on from CAZAGR010000034.1 coordinate 6,740, forward strand.
TTGGCGTCGCGTTCTTCATAAGCCCGCCGCTCGCATTCCTTGGGCAGAAAATCACCGCATACCTTGCGACCTTCTTTATCGTCACAGCAATAGATGCGTGCAGCTTGCGACCAGGCCGGTAGGCTCAACGCTGATGCACTCAGCAATCCAATAGTCAAGACGGAACGTAGTCGCATAACAGTCTCCAGATCAGAAATTAGTTGATGCCGTAGCGGGTTTTATAAGTGCGCACGGCGTCCAGATTGCGTTCAAGTTCAGAATGTCCAACAAGATACCCGATCATATCGGCCAGTCGAGCCACGCTTATCACCGGAATGTCGTAGCTGTTCTCGACTTCCTGAACGGCGGAGAGTTCGCCGCTTCCCCGTTCCTGCCGGTCAAGGGCGATGACGACTCCGGCGGGTACGGCACCCGCCGCGCGGATCAGTTCGACCGATTCACGCACCGACGTACCGGCCGAAATCACATCGTCGATGATCAATACCCGCCCGCCCCCCGCAGTCAGGGAAGCACCAACCAAGGTGCCGCCCTCGCCGTGATCTTTGGCTTCTTTGCGGTTGTAGGCAAAGGGAACATTTAGCCCGAGCCTTGCCAAGGCGACCGCAGTCCCGGCAGCCAACGGGATGCCCTTATATGCCGGGCCAAACAAGGTATCAAATTCGATGCCTGATGACTGGATCGCCAGCGCATAGAACTCGCAGAGTCGGCCAAGGGTGACGCCATCATTGAACAAGCCGGCGTTGAAAAAATAGGGTGATTGACGGCCAGCCTTGGTGGTGAACTCGCCAAATCGCAAGACGCCCTGCGCGCAGGCAAATTCTATGAAGCCGGTGCGAAATTCGTCGCTAGAATCCATAAAAACCCATGCAAACAATGATCTTGTCTCGATCGGTCAATTCTACATGCTTCGCGTTGTTTCGCTAAACCTGAATGGCATTCGCTCGGCCGTAAAAAAAGGCGCATTCGACTGGCTCGCGGCACAGCAGGCTGATATCGTCTGTCTGCAAGAGATCAAGGCGCAGCTCGAAGATATTCCCGCTGCGCCTGTCACCCCGACGGAGGCCGGGGCAGCCCCAGCGCGGTGCGTCCCGTCGGGATCTTTTGCCTGGAGCGCCTTTCATCCGGCACAGAAGAAAGGTTACAGCGGCGTCGGCTTGTATTCCCGGTGGGTGCCGGATCGTCTGATTGAAGGATTCGGTGACGCGGAGTTCGACGCTGAGGGGCGCTATATACAGGCGGATTTTGGCAAGCTATCGGTGGTTTCACTTTATCTGCCGTCCGGCTCGAGCTCTGAAGAGCGCCAGCAGGCCAAGTTCCGCTTTCTCGACCAGTTCATGCCGCAGCTCGTGAGTCTGGCAGGTCAGGCGCGTCGCGAGGGGCGCGAGGTGCTGTTGTGTGGTGACTGGAACATCGCGCATACGGAAAAAGATTTGAAGAACTGGAAATCGAACCAGAAGAATTCGGGTTTCCTGCCCGAGGAGCGCGCCTGGATCGGACGGCTGTTCAGCGAATTCGGTTGGGTTGATATCCATCGCCAGCTGCAGCCAGACGCAACGGGCGAAGCTTACACCTGGTGGTCAAATCGAGGCCAGGCCTGGGCCAACAATGTGGGCTGGCGAATCGATTATCAGATTGGTACGCCAGGTATCGCGGCGGCCGCACGGCGAGTCCAAGTCTATAAAGCGCAAAGGTTTTCGGACCATGCGCCACTGATAATCGATTACGATTGGCCGTAATCGTGACCCCGACCCTACTCAGCCATTGCATGCTTTCAGCAAAGCCGGTAGCCTTAGCCTTTTAGCCCTTCCCTCTGGAGAAAATCATGACTGAAATGAATGAAGTGACCAAAGACAAGCTGATCATGGATCTGAAACTTGTGATTGCCGATACCGAGGAACTATTACGGGCGACCGCCGGTCAGGCCGGTGACAAAATCGCCGACCTGCGGGTGAAAGCTCAGGACCATCTGACATCCGCCAAAATCAAGCTTGCGGATGCCGAGACCATCGTCGTGGACAAAGCCAAGGCGGTCGGCCGTGCCACTGATGACTACGTACATGACAATCCTTGGCGCGCGGTAGGGATCGCCGCCGGAATTGGCTTCGTCGCCGGGCTATTGATCGGTCGTCGTTAAACCTGGTTTCAGAGTGTTGCCGATGATGAATACTCCGCCCGGCAGTGCGCCGCCGGGTTTGTTTAGCTCGCTGCGCGGCCTGCTTGTGACCGTGGTGGCCCTGCTGGGAAATCGGCTTGATTTGCTCGGCACAGAATTGGCAGAGGAGCGTATTCGCCTCCTTTCTCTGCTGACCTATGGCGCAGCGGCGTTGTTATTGCTTGGTGCTGGCACGGTTTATTTGTCGATTTTTCTGACGGTTCTGCTTTGGGACTCAAATCGACTGCTTGCACTTGGAATTTTTTCCGCACTGTTTCTGGCGGGTGGACTGCTTGCGCTTGGAATGACCATCGGATTTGTCCGTGCGGGATCCCGGTTATTTGCCGCAAGCCTTGCTGAATTGGGCAAGGATCGCGACGCCCTGCGACCTTGATCTTGAGCGCGCTTTGCTTTGAATTCACTTGAGTTGGCACTAAAAAAACAGCGGTTGTTGATGCAAAGCCAGAATTTGCGTGATCAGTTCGGCTTGAATGGTCGCGGAATCGAGCCTGCGTTTCGTGTCGCTGACGGCATCGCAGGCGGATCACGCTGGTTGCGGCAACATCCTGAGGTTATTGCTGGCGTCACCATCATCTTGGTTGTAGCACGCCCAGCGGCGGTTTGGCGTTGGGGTCGGCGCGCATATTCGGGCTGGCAGACCTGGCAGCGAATTCAGAGCTTTCTGGCGCAGCGTCCAAGCGCGCTGTGACTGCCCCAAAACCCACTGACGCTCCCCCTGTCACCACCCCTGAACTTGCATCCGGCAGAGTGAAGCCGTGGCGCAAGGCGGTTCAGGTTATTGGCGAACGGTCACCGGCGCTGAGGAATATTGCCGCTGCACAGGATCGCGAGCGTAAACAAGTTCTCGTGCAGCTGGCAACCGTGCGTGGCTTCATGCCGCTGTTGATGAAGGTACGCAACGGCGGGCGCTGGAGTGCGGACGAGCGCCGGCAGTTGTCTGAACAATTGAAGGCTCTGGGGCATCTGTCGCCTTACCTCGTGATCATGGTCATGCCCGGATCATTTCTCGCCTTGCCTTTGCTGGCCTGGTGGCTGGATCGCCGCCGGGTATTGCGCTCAGCGTAAATTAAGGCAGTTGAAATTTGAGCGGCATGCGCTCCCATACCCCGATCGCGCGTCACCCGAGCAATCAGCGTATTCGGCGCCCATGTGCGATGGGTCGAGGCTTGCGTTTTCGCTTGCGCCGCGCATAACCGCTCATGCCGATCAGCAAGCGTACCGTCGCGTAAGCCAGTTCGCTGATTGTCCGCGCAATCCAGCCGCGTTTGTGGACATGGTCCAAGCGTATCTCAATCGCCCCGTCGGTTATCGCTTGTAGCAGGCTACTTTTAAGTTCTTGCGCAAAGTGCTTGTCCCGAACCACGATATTGGCCTCGCGTGCAAGTAGCAGACTGAAGGGATCGATGTTGGATGAGCCCACGGTCGCCCAGTGATCGTCGATGACGGCGACCTTGGCATGCAGAAAGCTGTGACGATACTCAAAGACACGGATGCCGGTGCCGAGCAGGCGCGCGTAAAGCGCGAGGGTTGCGTAGTGCATCAGGGCGTATTCCACTTGGCCTTGCAGTAGCAGGCTGACCTTTACGCCGCGCTTGGAACAATTGATCAAGGCACGGCGAAAAGTGCGTCCCGGGAGAAAGTAAGCGTTTGCAATCAGGACATCATGACGTGCGCCGGAGAGCGCGCTCAGATAGGCATTCTCGATATCATGGCGATGGCGCAGATTGTCGCGTATGACCAGCGCTGCAGTGACCGGCCCAGGTTGATGGGCTAATGGGCGAAGTTGCTGTTTTACAGGCGGATTTTCACGGCGGCGGTCCAGACCCATCTTTGCCCAGGTGACGAGCTGCCAAAGATGCAGCATTGCGTCATGAACGCGTTCGACCAGCGGACCCTCGATTCTTACCGCATAATCAAAGCGCGGCGGAGTCTGGTGCGGGGTATTGCTATCGTCAATGATATTAATGCCGCCAACGAAGGCCACGCGCTGGTCAAAGACCGACAGTTTTCGATGCAATCTACGCAAGCGGTGACGGCGTATTGACAGATTGCCCAGTTCCGGGCGGTAAATTTGAATCTTGACTCCATCGGCGCGTAAAGACTCCGCCAGTTGGTCATTAAATTGGGCAGCGCCAAAACCATCCACCATAACATTGACATCCACCCCGCGCCGTGAAGCCTTGCCGAGCGCAACCGCAACCGAACGGCCGGTCGCGTCGGATTCAAAAATATAGGTTTCAAGCCTGATTTCCTTTGACGCCCCGTCAATTTCTGTTAACAGGGCTGGGAAATACTCTGCCCCCGAGCACAAGAGGCGAAGTTGATTGCCAGGCAGAAAACCTTTCAAGGCGATATTCCATAGTGTGGTGTCTGCTTCGCGCCGGGCGCTTTCCGGTCATTTTTTGTTAGCTCGGCAGATAGTGCAGCATGATCCGATATTGCCGACCACAGCTTTCCATGATGCACTTTACAGGCAGCAGCACTGAATCCTCGCGTGTAGATCCGGTCAAGCCGCAACACAGGTAAAAGTGCTGGGAAGCTTCGCGCTGGTCGATCGCTTGCATTTCCCGGATCGCCGGCAAAGGCTTCCTGAAGCCCCAGGCGCCGCCCCAGCAATTCATCTGCGTGGTTGCGCCAGTCATTGAAATCGCCGGCGATGATCAGCGGCTCATCAGCGGGGATCACCCGCATGATTCTTGTTGCCAGTGCGTCAAGCTGCCGCCGACGAGAGCCTGGAAAGAGTGAAAGATGCACGCTGATACAGTGGATCGGGGTCGTCAGCGCGGGGATCTGAATCGCGCAATAAAGTAAGCCGCGCCGTTCAAAGCTGAAGTGCGTTACGTCCTGATTATGCTGAGTCAGGATGGGGTAACGAGAGAGCAGGGCATTGCCATGATGGCCGTCATCGTAGGTGACATTCTGGCCATACGCGTGGCTGGCCCAGTAATCCTCGGCGAGAAATTCGTATTGTGGCAAGTCCGGCCAACCGGGGTGCCGTTTTGCGTGGCCTAGGTGAAGGCCCTGCACTTCCTGCAGAAAGACGATATCGGCATTCAGCGCACGCAGCCTGTCGCGCAGTTCGTGCACCACCATGCGACGGTTGAACTGGGAAAAACCTTTGTGGATGTTCCAGGTGGCGAGGGACAGAGTTGGTACGATGGACACGATTCAAACGCGAACGTGGAAGGGGTTGAAGTTCGTCGAACGGTCGTACCAATCTTCATTTTCCCTATGCTTGAGGAAGTCGACCACTCGGTAGGTTACGGGTGTCATGATTACCTCCCAACCGGTCTTCAAGATGTATTGAGTCAGTGCGATGGTTGCAACCTGAGCATCAGGCCAGATTCCGTAAAAAGCGATGACATAAAACAGACCTGAATCCACGGCCTCGCCTACAAGCGTCGAACCGATGGTGCGCGTCCAGAGGTGTCGTCCGGCGGTCCAGATTTTCATCTTTGCCATGACATAGCTGTTGGCAAAACTGCCGCACCAGAAGGCAATCATCGACCCGGCGATGATGCGCCAGGTGTTGCCGAACACGCCTTCCATGTGCGCCTGATAGGCCTGGTTAAAGTCATCCGGAACCGGCGGCAGCGCCAGTGCGACTGCGGCCATGAATGCAGCGAAGGCGAGTGCCCCGAAACCGGCCCAGACTACCCGTCGGTCCCGGCCGTAACCATAGACCTCGGTAAGGATGTCGCCAAAGATGTACGAAATTGGAAAAAACAGCACGCCCGCCGAAAAGCTGACCTGGCCGATGAAGGGCAGCGTCAGTTGTGCGGCCTTGGCGGCGCCAATCAGATTCGAGCAAAGCAGAACCGTGACGAATGCCACCATTACCAGATCGTAATAGCGATACGTTCGCTGAGGGTTCGGGGACGTGCTCATGGTCGCTCTCGCAAGTCGGCGCTGGCGGGACGGCAGTAACGCCACCCTCGCTGTAACAATGGATACCTAGTCTAGCGCTAACTTTTATTTTCTGATCTACAAGTGTTTGAGGCCACACGGCAAACGCTTACGCAGGAATCATAGTTCTGTTCTGAATTCATTGTCTGG
>CAZAGR010000035.1:0-12761 GCA_964484585.1 uncultured Propionivibrio sp.
GCGCAGTCGGGCGTCGTGAAATTGCTAAGAACTAAAATTAAAACTTGTAGTTGGCACCAACCAAGTAAGTACGGCCCCACTTGACGTACTCAAGCGGACGATCTCTCGTTCCTGTGTAGGTCTGGTAAGCCTCGTCGGTCAGGTTGTTGACCTGAAACAGAAGTCCCAGACCTTTCATCTTACCTTCATTGAAGTTGTAACCAATCTGCGCGTCGATGATGCTCTCGCCTACGACATAGCGCAACTTGCGGTCGTTGGCGAAGTCGCCGATCTCGCCGATGAAGTCGGAGCGCTGACGCAAATTGACCCGAGCCTCGAAGCCGCCACGCTCATAGTACCCCGTCAAATTGTAGACACGCTTGGAAAGGCCCGGTAGATCGATGTTGGTGCTACCAAGGCTTCCAGCGTTGCCGCCTTCCTGGCTCAGATCAAGCTTGATATTGCTCTTGTTAAAAGTTGCACTGGCTACGACGCCGAAGCCCTTCATCGCGGGGCTCAATAAGTCAAACGGCAACGAAGCGCTCAGTTCCACTCCAGACAATTTCCCACCTGTGCCGTTGGTCGGCGCCGTCAGCTTACCTGTGGTTGCAACAACGGCAGAGGGGAAGCCCACGTTCGGCAATATGCCTACCGCGTACGGCGACAAATCAACATTATCGATAGTCTGGGTGTAGATGTAGCTCTTCAGATCCTTGCGGAAGTAGGCTGCAGCAACGTAAGCCTTGGTACCAAAATATTTCTCGTAGGAAATATCGAACGCGTTAGCTTTCCAAGGATCGAGTTTCGGATTGCCACCACCACCGCCAATCGAACGCTTACCATTTGTAGCAGGATTCGTCGTCGTGACAGGGCCATCACTCACACCAACCTCGAGCGAAGCGCGCATTTGGTCTACGCGCGGGCGCGCTAACTGCTTGGCCAAACCCACACGTACAGTCTGATCATCCGATAACCCGAACGCAAGGTTCATACTCGGCAACACTTCGTTGGCCGACTTGCCGTCTACCACATTGGCCGCGCTGCCACCATTAACTAGGCGTACCGCTTGCGACGACTGATCCACGTTTTGGAATTGGACTCCGATGTTTCCGCGGACATTGACCTTGCCCCAGTCGTTATCGATGTTACCCTTAAGGTAGTAGGTGGTGATCTCTTCGCTGACCTGCCAAGATTTGGCAACAAGATATGGGAACGCAGTGGAACTTGGTGCAAACGTCATGTAACGAGCGACAGCGGCAGGCACGTTCCACGAAGGGATATTCCCAATACCCGCAAAGCCGAGACTGACCGAACCGTACTGAAGATCTGACGCGATCGCGGTGTCACCTTGAGCGCCGACATTGATATTGCCTTCCGGCTGGCTCTTGGTCTTCTTACGGTCAGAGTAATTCACGCCGAACTCAAGCTCCGAGAGCATGCTGCTCGCGAATGCAGGCGCCGGTAGCGTACCCGTCAGCCGATAGCTGGTCAAATCATCTTCCACCTTTGGCGTCTTGCCATAGCCGGAGCCGTAGATAGTTCCACGCAGAACCAACTTGGTCGGGTCCGAGTAGCCCAACCCCGGAGTTAGTGTCGAGAATCCATCAGAACGAATAGCAAGAGCAAGAGTATCAAGAGGTGCTACCCCTAATAGCGGAGGTAGTTGGGTGTTGTTTTCAAGACTGAGTTCATCACGCTTGGCCTTGGAATGGCTCAGGTCAGCATTGAACGAAATTGAGCCGAGCTTGAACTTGTTATTCCAGCCGATCGCATCGATCTTGTCTTCGCGATCGCTGTACATGCCTCGCACAAGCGGGTAAAGACCTGACACCCTACCACCGGTGAACGTTCCGTTGCTGTTGGTCGTTGTACCAGAAACATTCAGGCCCGGGGAGTAGCCACCGTTATAGCCCGACAGATTGACTTCAAACTGATTGGCAGTGTCTTCCTGATTAGCCTTTGAATGGAAAACGTCCAGAACACTGGTCCAGTCCTTGGATGGCCTGAATTCCAAAGTTGCCATCAGGCCGTCACGCTTTACCACGCCGGTTCGGCGCAATGCCTTGATACCATCGGAATAGTAAGTACCGGCTGCAACACCCGGTCGCCAGCCTACGCCAATCGCTTGCCACGGCTCGTAAAGTCCGACCTGATTTTCCTGGATCGGCGTCTCCTGATGGGCAAAACCGATTGCAAAACCAAACTTGCGATCCGCCGACTGATCGATGTAACTGGCACTGAGTCGATTGCCATTTGCATCGGCATCAGCCGCGGAGCCGAGCGAGTTATTTGAGCCACGCACATTAAGCGCCACAACGCGCTTGCCGAAGTTCAACGGCCGCACTGTCTGCATATCGAGGGTGCCTGACAGGCCTTGGCCGATGAGACCTGCCTCTGGCGTTTTGTAGACGGTTACGCCGCTTAGAAGCTCTGAGGGGTACTGGTCGAATTCGACGCTGCGGTTGTCGCCGGTACTGACAAGTTCGCGGCCATTCAGCAGTGAGGTCGAGAAGTCTGGCGAGAGACCGCGGACGCTAATGACCTGCGCACGACCTGCTACACGCTGCGCAGACAATCCCGGCAGTCGCGCGATCGATTCCGCAATACTCACGTCCGGCAGCTTACCGATGTCCTCGGCGGAAACAGATTCAACGATGGAGGTGGCGTTTTTCTTGACCGAAATGCCATCTTCGATACCCTTTCGGATACCAGTCACGGTAATAGTTGTTGCTTCATTTGCCGGCGCCGCTTGTTGCGCAAACGCTGCGCCGGACGTCGCGATCAACAGCGCAATAGGCGCCATCTTGAATGCCGGACGCACAGCGTTTCGGCCTTTACGATCATGATTCGTTTCCAATATAGTTCTCCTTGAAATTGTTTTTTCGCAACACCATTGCACTACAGTCGCAATCGGAAAATGTCAAAGCAAATCCCTGAAACATTTTGTACCAAGTACGTATCGAACGGTTTTTTTCATTTGGAGGATAAATTTGGCAGTTCAGGAAATGCATAAAGGAAAACCACTACTAAACATGCGGTTATATGCTTTTCTTATTGTAATTTTTGATGAGCTTTGACGTAACCGTAAAGTCACCATGTTGCGAAACAACAACATTACCGAACACTTCAGAACCGTTCAGAATGCAAACCGTAATTGAAACACCCAGTTGGTGTATTTACCTCTGCTGAATGTCGAACAGCCAGACGATCGCTGCCTCAAATTGTTTGCTCCAGAACGCCTCGTTGTGTTCGCCGCCGGGAACGATTTTGAGAACCATATTGCCGGCCGGATGACCGCTCTTGACTAGCAATGCAGCGACCCGCTGCACATTGGTCACTGCTTCGGCACCTTCATTCCCTCCCATCAACATATACAGTCGAGCGTCGGGCGCAGCCCTTTGCGTCTCGATGAATTGAAATGACTCATCAGCAATCCAATAGGATGGGGAAAAAATGCCGGCCTTGCTAAACACGTCGGGATACTGATTCACCGCGTAGTGTGAAATCAGGCCACCAAGGGAACTTCCCATGATTGCCGTATTTTCTCTATCCGGCTTGGTCCGATAGCCAGCATCGATTACGGGCTTGATTACCCTGACTATAAAGTCGACGTATTTCTTGCCCTCTCCGTCCCCAAACCTTGAACTGTTCCATGGATTGAGTTCGGTCATTCGTTTTTCCTGACCATTGTCAATCCCAACCACAATCAGCTCGAGCCGGCCTGATGCAGATAATGCATTGAGGGTTTCATCAACATTCCACTCGCCTGCATAGGAGGTGGCGGCATCAAATAGATTCTGTGCATCATGCATGTAAAGCACCGGGTAGCGCTTGTCGGAGTTCGCATACCCCGGCGGCAGGTAAATGCGGATCTGCCGCTGACGGTTCAATCCGGGCATCTCGAAGTGATCGCTAAGGATCAGCACATTGGCTTGTGCTGTCGATACGGCCTTAGTTTGCGCAGTAACGTTATCACGCTCAAGGTATCCGCAGCTACTCAGCAGCAGGACGCTGACGACTGTAATAATGGTGTGGGCAAATTTTTGCATTTTTGACTCCTTCATCGCTACCGCAAACGACATACCTTCTACGCCGCCAAGTCCTTCAACCACGACGCGACCGGATGGACCTGAACACCATCAATCTGCGTCGCATGCCGTGCCAATCGGACCAATTGCAGCGCTTGCGCCTTTGGATGCTGCAGAGCCATTTGCCGGAGAGCGTAGCTGGGTTTTGCGTCTGCCCATTTGACTTCAATAAACTGCGTGGCCTCCCCATCTTCACGAGTAATCACAAAATCGATTTCCTTGCCAGAGCTTGTGCGCACATAGTTCAACGTGAATTGCTCCCCAGTATTGTCCGCGATAAAGTGCACATGCTTTTGCAGGCTGGTGGCGACGAGGTTTTCCAGTCGTGCACCGTCATCGCCCTGCACATAGGCCCAATCGTAGAAGTAGAGCTTGGGTGACTTGGCTTGCGCACGGGCGATATTGCGGTGATAGGGCGTCACCAGAAAAATGATGTGCAGGGCCTCAAGTATGGCAACGTAGCTGCGCACGGTATTGGGCGCGATGCCCAAGTCGCGGCTTAGCGACTCATACGACAAGGGGCTGCCCGTGCGCTGACGCAGAAGCTCCAGCAAATTCCGCATGCCGCGCACCTCGTGGATGCGGCTGAACTCCATGACGTCTTCGCGGATCAAATCGGTGTAGTACTGGTTTTGCCAACGTTTGCGGCCACTATCCGTGCCTTCAAACAATGCTTCGGGAAAACCGCCAAAGCGCATCAGCGCATCGAGCGCCTGCTCGGGATCAGGGATGTGTGGTGCAAGCTCCTTGACCGAGAATGGAAACAGGTGCCAGCGAAAATACCGCCCCGCCAGCGATTCACCGGTCTGGCGAAACGTGTCCAGACGTGCGCTGCCCGTTATCAGCAGCGCCTGCGCGGTTGGTTTGCTGTCATAGACGCCTTTGAGATAGGCCTTCCACTCCGGCATGGTGTGCAATTCGTCGATCACCACATAGTCGTGCGTGGGCAACCATAGCGCCTTCTCGATGGTCGGTCGGTCGGTCAGTGCATCGTAATTAAGGTAGAGTGGCTTGCTGAACTGCTCTCCCAGGCTGCGCGCCAACGTGGTCTTGCCTACCTGCCTTGGACCGGTGAGTAACACCATCTTCTTGCGAAGATCACGTGTCAAGAGAGCATAGAGGTAACGTTGCATTTTCAATATTTCAGCAGAGTATTGCTGAAATATCAACATAATTCATCATTACTAAGAGCATAAGGCGGAAACAATGCCAAGATTCACAACGCCACGCGCCGTCCCGCCAGCGCCGACTTTTTCGCCGGTCCCTCGTTGCCTCACTTTTCTCAGCGCATATGCCAGATCTCGCTGGCGTAATCGCGGATGACGCTGTCGGCAGAAAACGGCCCCATGCCGGCCACATTGAGGATGGCGCGTCGATTCCATTCGGCCGGTTGTGAAAATACGCGATCGACCTCGTGCTGAGCGGCAACATACGAAGCATAGTCGGCCAGCAACATGTATTGATCACCATGGCGCAGCAGCGAATCCACAATTGCCTGATAACGCACCGGTTCGTCCGGTGAAAAATGCCCGCTATCGATCTGATCGAGCACTTCGCGCAAGACTGGATTTGCGTCGTAGTAGCTGCGCGGGTGATAGCCGCTGCGCTTGAGTTCCGCTACTTGAGGCGTACTCAGCCCGAAGATGAACATATTTTCACCGCCGACCTGCTCGCGAATCTCGATATTGGCGCCGTCTTCGGTACCGATAGTGAGCGCACCATTGAGCGCCAGCTTCATATTTCCGGTACCCGACGCCTCCGTCCCGGCCGTTGAAATCTGCTCGGACAAATCCGCAGCGGGCATGATCAACTCGGCCACGGAGACGGAATAATTGGGTATGAACACCAGACGAAGCTTGTCCCGTGTCAGCGGATCGGCATTGATCCTGGCGGCAATATCGTGCGTCAAACGAATGATCAGTTTGGCAATGTAGTAAGCGGACGCCGCCTTGCCGGCAAAAATAACGCTGCGCGGCACCCATGCGGCGTTGGGATCACGCCGGATGGCGTTGTAGCGGGAGACTACATGCAGCAGATTGAGCAGTTGCCGCTTGTACTCATGGATGCGTTTGACCTGTACATCAAACAGACTGGCTGGGTCTAAAGCAACACCAGCGACACGCTCGATGTATTCGGCCAGATGCTTTTTGTTGGCCAGTTTTACTGCTGCAAAGCGATCGCGAAAACTCGGGTCGCTGGCAAATGGCGTCAACCCGCCAAGTCGGCCCAAATCGGTCCTCCAACCGTGTCCGATCGAGTTGTCAATCAAAGCTGACAACTTGGGATTGGCTTGCGCCAACCAGCGTCGAGGCGTAATTCCATTGGTTTTATTGGTGAAGCGATCGGGATAGAGCGCCGCGAAATCAGCAAACAAAGTCTGCTGCATCAGGTTGGAATGCAGCTGTGAAACACCATTGACTTTATGGCTGCCGACAATACTCAGATAGGCCATGCGCACGAATCGTTCGCCGGATTCGTCAATAATGGAAATACGGCGCGAAAACTCGCTGTCACTGGGGTGCAACTTTCCTGCAAACTCAAGCAGATCATGATTAATGTGCAGAATGATCTCAAGGTGACGTGGCAACACATGCTGAATCAATGAGACAGGCCAAATTTCAAGAGCCTCAGGCATCAAGGTGTGATTGGTATAGGAGAATATCCGCCGACACTGATCCCAAGCCGCCTCCCAACTCATCCCGTGCTCGTCAACCAGGAGACGCATGAGCTCAGGCACCGAGATTGCCGGATGGGTGTCATTGAGATGGATCGCCACCTTGTCCGCGAGATTTTCCAAACCCGGATTTTCTTCAAGATGGCGCGCCAGAATGTCCTGCATCGACGCGGCGACAAAGAAGTATTCCTGACGCAGACGCAACTCGCGTCCCGCGGGCGTGCTGTCATTCGGATACAAAACCCACGAGATATTCTCGAACTTGTTCTTGACTTCGGCAGCGCGGGCATAGTCACCAAGATTGAATGCGGCGAGATCGATGTCTGCAGGTGCGGTTGCCTTCCAAAGGCGAAGCGTGCTCACTTTGTCGGTGCCGTGCCCGGGAATCACCATGTCAAAGCCCTTGGCCAGCACTTCGTCATGCGGGCGCCAATGACAAACTCCGTCAAGATGCTCAACCCAGCCGCCAAAGCGGACTGGATAGTTCAATGACAGGCGCTGAAACTCCCAGGGCGTGCCATTGGCCAACCACGCATCGGGATGCTCAATCTGATTTCCGTGATGAATGGCCTGGGCAAACATTCCATATTCATAGCGCATGCCATAGCCAAACGACGGCAACCCCACCGTCGCCATTGCATCGAGAAAGCAGGCGGCGAGCCGACCGAGACCGCCGTTACCCAAAGCCGCATCCGGTTCCTGATCAAGCAGTTCATCAAGATTTTTGCCATAGCCCGCAAAAGCTGAGGCCGCCTGATCGTATATACCCAACGCGCTCAAAGCATTGAGCAGCGTTCGGCCGATCAGGAACTCCATAGAGAAGTAATAAACGCGGCGAGCCTTGTTTGCGGCATCCGCGGTCTGCGTTGCCGCCCAACGCTCAGCAAGATAGTCACGCGCGACCTGCGACAGGGCAAGGATCAACTCCGCTGAACTGGCCTTGCCGGGCGCAACGCCAACACCATGCATAACGCGCTCGTTGATTCGTGCGCGCAACTCGGTGACGTCCGGATGGGGTTGGGAAACAGGTGACATCATCGGTAATAACTCCTCAAGTCTGCAAAAGGTAAAAATAGGTTCATTCGCCGGCTCGCCGGTTTTAGCGAGCTTGATTCTTTTACTGCCGTAACAAGGTTCGGTGACTTACTCGGCCTTTTCATATCCACGCACGCGTTTTTCCATTAATGTTTCCTTGGCACGCTGTAACTGCGTCTCCAGCCCCGGGCCACGCACCATCGCCACGCCGACGGCCAGAGTATCAATGATGGTGAGGTGGGCCAACCGCGAACTCATCGGCACATAGATATCGGGATTTTCTGGCACATCCGCGTACAGCGCGACTGTGCACAGATCGGCCAGAGGACTGCCGCTGGAAGTGATACCGATCACTTCCGCGCCGGCGCTTCGCGCCAAATCGACGCTACGGATCAAGTCGATGGTGCGTCCGCTGCTGGAAATCGCAACAACCACCATGCCGGGGCGCAACATCGTCGCAGACATGCCATGTACATGCGGATCAGCATAGGCGACCGTCGGCACGCCGAGACGAAAAAACTTGTGTTGCGCATCCAGAGCGACAATTCCGGAATTGCCGAGACCATAGAACTCAATCCGCTCGGCCGCCGCCAGCAGGGCAATCGCGCTGTTGAGCGCATTCGTGTCAAGGCTGTTACGCACATTGGTAAGCGCTGTGATTGCTCGATCGAAAACTTTCGCCTTGACTTCGGCGGTGGTGTCATCCGCGTGAACGTCGCAATGCACGAAGGACACGCCACCAGCAAGGCACTGAGCCAACGCCAGCTTGAAGGCACGGAAGCCGTCGTAACCCATCGCCTTGCAAAAACGCGCAACGGTCGGCTGGCTGACACCAGAGCACTGCGCAAGTTGCGCAATTGAGAGACTGATAACGCTGTTCGGATAGCCCACCACGTAATCGGCAACGGTCCGCTCGGATTTACGCAACTCAGCGCCGGAACTGGCAATGCGCGCCAGAAGCGGCTTGCCTTCCGTGTGCCAGTCCTGATGCGGCAATCGAAGTGACGAACGCAGCAATCCGGTCACGGAAACGTCCATTGCAGTACGATCTGTTGCAGAGCGATCTGTTGAGGTCATTTCAAAATGACCTCAATGCGCCCAATAGACGTCAACGGGTACCTTATTCTGATTCAACACTGCAGCGATCGGCAGTTCGAATGGCGAAGCACCGGCGCGTGCACGTCGATACACAAGCATTTTGGCCTTACCCTGAAACTGCAGAAACAGATGCCGCGAGTGAAGCAATGCGCGCAAGGTCAGGCTCATGCGCTGATGTGCGGCAGCCGGCGGCTGAATCGCAACGACCAGAGCGCCGGCGTCTGGATCCATCGCCGCCTCGATGCCGACAGCACCGGGAAACAGCGACGCCGTATGACCGTCGTCGCCCATGCCGAGAACGATGACATCAAACGGCAGCGGCAAGTCAGCCAAGTCACGCTGCAGCGGGCCGACGGAATCGTCGGCAACGACAGTGTCACGCTTCAACGGGATCAAAGTGATTCCGGCCGTGCCGGCGAGAAGCGTCTCTCGCAACAGACGCTCGTTGCTGTCCGCCGAACTCGGATCGACCCATCGTTCGTCTACCAGAGTCACAGTAACAGCAGTCCAATCGAGCGATTGCTTAACCAGCAGGCGTAGGAATTCGGCGGGACTGCGCCCACCGGAAACTGCAAAAAACGCCGCACCGCGCGTCGCAATCGCCGCGCGCAGAACATCTGCCACGGCTAAAGCCAAGTTTGCCGCCAATTCTGTGGCATCGACACAGGCATGTTCCCGCAGCGACCCGTCCGGCAAAGAACCCGAATCCTCGGCCACTCAGACTTCCTCGTACCAGGAAAGATTGTCGCGTCCGATCAAGGTACTTGCTGCGGCGGGCCCCCAGCTTCCAGCCGTATAGGGCTTGGGCGGAACCGAATTCTCCTCCCAACCGCGCCGGATAGGATCGATCCAGTTCCATGCGGCACCGAGTTCGTCGCGGCGCATGAACAGAGTCAAATTGCCGCGAATCACATCGGCAATCAATCGCTCGTACGCATCCCACTGGCGCACTTTGAATGTTTCGGCAAAGTCCAGATTGAGGCTCACCGGGCGGACCAACATTTCTTCGTTCGGCACTTTGGCCATCATGTACAACTTCAAGCCTTCATCGGGCTGCAAACGAATCACCAAACGGTTGGCGCGTGAGACACCGGCGGGCGAAGGCAGAATCGCATGCGGTACTTCGCGAAAATTGACCACGATCTCGGCCAGTCGATCCGGCATGCGTTTGCCCGTTCGCAGGTAGAACGGCACGCCGGCCCAGCGCCAACTGTTCAACCCGGCGCGGATTGCAACAAACGTCTCGGTCGTGCTGTCTGACGGAATTCCCTGCTCTTCAAGGTATCCGGGCACCGCTTGTCCGGCGATTGCTCCGGCGCGGTACTGCCCGCGCACAGTGTTGTGCAACACGTCGTCGCCTTTGATGGCCTGCAGGGCGCGCAAGACTTTGACCTTCTCGTCACGAACGGCATCGGGATTGATGCTCGACGGCGGCTCCATCGCCACAATGCACAGCAGTTGCAGCAGGTGACTTTGCACCATGTCGCGCAAGGCACCGGTTTGGTCATAAAAATCGCCGCGCTTTTCTACGCCGACCTGTTCTGCCAAAGTGATCTGGACGTTACTGACCCATTCGCGGTTCCACAATGGCTCGAACAAGGTATTGGCAAACCGGAGCGCGAGTAAGTTCTGCACGGTTTCTTTGCCAAGGTAGTGATCGATACGAAAAACTTGCCGCTCATGGAACACGGCACCGATTTGTTCATTTATTTTCTGAGCAGAGGCGAGATCACGTCCCAGCGGCTTCTCCAGAACGACACGCGTGTTCGGCGTAACCATGCCGGCTTGCGCCAGATTGACGCCGATGCTGGCGAAAAGATCAGGCGCCGTTGCCAGATAAAAGATTCGGATACGCTCGCCGGAATCACGGAACCGAGCAGCCAGATCGGCATACGCAGCGGCGTCGGTGGCGCTGAGACTCACATACTCGAGACTGGCAACAAAGGTCTGCCAGATCGCCTCATCAAAACTGCCTTCCGGGATGAACTTGCGGCACGTCTCGTCTACCAGATTGCGATATTCCGTCTCCGAAAGAGTTTGACGTGCAACGCCAATAATGCGGCAGAAGCCCGGCTCCATGCCATCACAATACCGGTGATACATGGCCGGTAACAGCTTGCGCATGGCCAGATCGCCGGTGCCACCAAAAAATACTATGTCAAAGGGTTCTAGTGGAGCCATAATTTCCTCGAGGGGGATTCTTCTCCATCACCCGACAGAGCAGATCCGTTCAGTTAGAACGACGACGTATCATAGTTTATTTGTATTAAAACTACATAACAATCCAGATCACACGAGAAAATAAAGCGTCATTCGTAGTAATTTTGCGACAATATCGACGCCAACATTGCAACCAACCCATTACCGCTTGATGGCAAAGACCCATACTGCCGCATCCCTGTGTGGCATTATTGCTGTAGTAATGCTACATTACAAAAACGAGGCGCCGTTGATTCTGCATTGCTTATTTGAATCAGTCGCAGCGTCCGTACCCACCGATTTCGCCCAAGAGGTCATGAATGTCACTCCATCCAATTATTCGTGAGGTCACCGAGCAAGTCCGTGCCCGCAGCCGGACCAGCCGTGCCGCTTACCTCGCCCGCGTCGAGTCAGCCCATGGCGCCGGCCCTAGCAGGGCGGCGAGTTCCTGCGCCAATCAGGCACACGCATTTGCCGCCTTTGCCCCAAATGACAAATTGGTGCTGAAGCAGATGCGGCAACCGAACATCGGCATCGTTTCGGCCTACAACGACATGCTCTCGGCGCATCAGCCCTTTGAACGCTTTCCCGCCATCATCAAACAAGCGGCACGCGATGCCGGCGCGGTTGCGCAGTTCGCCGGCGGGGTGCCAGCCATGTGCGACGGCGTGACACAAGGCGAGCCGGGCATGGAACTGTCACTGTTCAGTCGCGATGTGATCGCGATGTCCACTGCCATCGCGCTTTCGCACAACGTGTTCGACGCCGCGCTCTGCCTTGGCGTGTGCGACAAGATTGTTCCCGGGCTGTTGATCGGCGCACTTTCGTTCGGCCACCTGCCGGTAATTTTTGTTCCCGCCGGGCCGATGACCTCCGGATTGTCAAACCCGGAAAAGGCCAAGGTCCGCCAGCTTCACGCGGAAGGTAAAGTCGGCCGCGAAGCACTTCTGGAAGCAGAATCGGCGGCCTACCACGGGCCGGGAACCTGCACTTTTTACGGCACTGCAAACAGCAACCAGATGCTGATGGAAGTAATGGGCTTGCATCTGCCAGGCGCGGCCTTCGTCACGCCCAATACGCCCTTGCGCGATTCACTGACGGCCGCGGCCGCCCGCCGTGTCGCAGCAATCACGCATCTTGGCAGCGACTACACGCCAATCGCCAAGGTCGTCGACGAACGCTCCATTGTCAATGCGATCATTGGCTTGCTAGCCACAGGGGGTTCGACCAACCACACCATTCACCTGGTGGCAATCGCCCACGCCGCCGGCATCATCATCAACTGGACCGATTTTTCGCGGCTCGCCGCTGTCGTACCCCTGCTCGCTCGCATCTATCCGAATGGCAACGCTGATGTGAATCACTTTCATGCCGCCGGCGGATTCGGCTTTCTTATTCGCGAATTGCTGTCGGCCGGCCTGCTTCATGAAGATGTCACTACCGTGGCCGGGCCGGGACTTTCCCGATATGGCGAGGAGCCTTATCTCGAGCAGGATCGACTCAGTTGGCGACCAGCGCCGCTAATCAGCATCGATCCGGCCGTGCTGCGTCCGGCGGCAGATCCCTTTAGCGCCGATGGAGGTCTCAAACTGCTGACTGGAAATCTGGGGCGCTCGGTGATCAAGGTTTCTGCAGTCAAGCCTGAACATCGTATTGTCGAGGCGCCCGCCATGATTTTCGACAGTCAG
>CAZAGR010000036.1:0-12408 GCA_964484585.1 uncultured Propionivibrio sp.
GAGGCAGCCAGCAGGCTCAGCTCAAATTCATATCAGCAAGTTGCTGTCTTCCTCGCAGACAATCAACTGTCGGCTCAGCAGCGCGACTTCAGCTTGCTCAATCACGGGGTCGAGTTGGGCGGGATCCCAGGGCAGAAAAAGTTCAGCCCGCAACAGACTGTAGATCCCTTTGATGGCTTTCTTGGCCCGGGCGCGGCTCAAGGTGCGGTTGTGGCTGATCAGGCAGGCGAGTAGCGCCGGCAGGGCATACAGATGGATGACGTTGTTGCGCATATAGGCCAACAAACTGGCCTGCGCCTGGGACGCCTGCACCAGATCACCCAGCGGATGGGGACGGATGCTGACCAACTCGAGGCGAAGGGCTTGCTCGATAATTTCGGACGGCGCCGCCAGCGATTTCACAACCGTAGCTGGCAGCAGCGTGTGGTCGGCGAGAAACTGCAGGTGTTCGATTTGTCGATGTATTGAACGTAGGTCGCCCGTATGCTTTGGCGTCGACAACAGGGTCAGCGCCAGCAAGCCAATTGGATTGATGACTGCCGCAGCATTGATCCGACGCGCCAACTCGGCACCGGTGGCATCGACAGCCTTGCGCAGCCAGGGAGCGCGGGCATCGATCGGCGCATCGCGCCACTCGGCGTATTGCTGGTCAAGAAACTGTGTGAGTTGCAGCGGTTCGCCGAAATTGACATGGACCTTGCCAAAGCGCCGCCGCAGCAGCCGCACTGCGCCAAGAAGGTCGAGCAGGGATTCATTCTTTTTCTGCTTGCCGCCCAACTCGGCCAGGTAGGAACCGCCTTCCATCAGCTTTTCATAGCCGATATACACCGGCACGAAATACAGCGGTCGGGTCCGGCTGCGCAGGTAACTTTGCACCGTCATGCCCAGCATGCCGGTGCGGGGTGCGAGCATGCGTCCGCTGCGACTGCGGCCCCCTTCAATGAAATATTCGATGGGGAAGCCGCGTTCGATCATCAGGTGCAGGTATTCCAGGAAGACGGCCGAGTAAAGCGCGGCTCCTTTTAGTTTGCGGCGCAAGAAGAAGGCTCCAGCGCTGCGCAACATCGTGCCGACCAGCGGCATATTCAGATTGGCGCCTGCGGCCACGTGCGGCGGCGTTATTCCACGCCGAAACAGAACGTAGGACATCAGCAAATAGTCGATATGACTGCGGTGACAGGGGACATAGACAATACTGTTTCCGGCGGCGATCTTAGTGAGCTGGTCAAAGTTATGGATCTCGATGCCGTCGTATACGCGATTCCATACCCAGTCGAGAAAGAGCACCAGTGCCTGGATCACGGCGTAGGAATAGTCCGAGGCGATCTCTAGGGCATAGCGGCGAGCATTCTGTTCCGCCTTGATCATGGATATCGATTTTTCGGCCGCTTCCGTTGCCACAGCCGAGCGTATGCTGGGCGAGGTCAGCAGGGTGCGCAGCTGCGTATGCCGGTGCGACAGATCAGGACCGATCGCGAGGGTACGCTGGCGCTGAAAATGTACCCGCAAGATCCGCCCTAACCGACGCGTCGCCCGTACCTCGTTGTTGTCATTCTTGATCAGAAAGCGCAACGAAACCGGCTCGGTAAAACGTACGACCGTTTGACGACCGTGAATCAGGATTGCCAACATTTGCCGGAGTGTGCTGGTGGCTTCCCATGTCTCCGCCAGCAGCGCCTTGAGTATCGAATCCTGAGTGCCGGGGGCGCGTCCCCAGAGTATGGTCACGGGCACCAGTTGAACGTCGAAGAGTGGATCGGCGATGGCGGTGGCAACCAGGTCACGCAAGAGTTCGGATTCATCCTGACGTGGATTGCTGGCTATTTTGGCCGGGCCTTTGGCCAGAAAGAAAAATGAGCGACGCGAGCGCAACTGGCGCGTCACGATCGGGTTCAGCGCCGGTGGCAACTGAAATTGACGGCACTCGTGGTCGAGCACCAACAAGTTGGAGATGTGGCGGTGCTGCAGAACGTAGCACACGGGAAGATGAGGCTCGAGCTTGAGCTCGGCCGCTGTTTCCGGAAAAACTTGCGTGCGGGTCCAGAGGTAGAGAATCCGGCGCAGTACCTTCAGTGCCCCGCCGGCAAAGTCAAATGTAGGAAGCGATTTCATAGGCGTGCGAGTTTAAGCGCCGGCGCGGCTTCTGTCGATGCGCAGTGCACGCCAAACAGACCGGCAGGCCTATGATTGCACATGGGATCGGTCGACTTGTCGGGAGAAATCATGGCGCAGAGCTCGAAGCAGGCAATTGCAGCCTCCGTGAGGACGGTTGACTATCGCGACAAACCCGCGTTGGAGCTTGTCGCAGCGGGTGGTGCGAGTGCGGTTGTCATGCTTTTTGGTGCGCAATTGATGTCGTGGCGGGAACCCCGTGGAGGTGAGCGGATTTTTTGTAGTGAGCGCGCGATTTTTGATGGCTGCACTGCGATACGGGGCGGCGTACCGATCTGTTTCCCGCAATTTTCTACGTTCGGCGCTCTGCCGCGACATGGATTGGTGCGCACTCGAATGTGGGTGCTGAGTTCCTCGACATGCGAGGATGGCGTTGCCAGCGTCAGACTGACGCTGCCGTTCGATCAGAACCTCCGGGCCGTGTGGCCTTTTGACGCGACGGTCAGTTTTACCGTGCGGCTTGATGAGTCGGGAGTACAAATGACTCTTGCCGTCAGCAACGTCGGCGATGTTCCCTTAGAGTTCACCGGAGCATTGCATAGTTATTTTTCGCTCACTGACATTGCGGCGACGAGTATTTCTGGGTTGCATGGTTGTTCGTATCGCGATGCCACGAGGGACGGCCTGTTGTGCGAGGAAACTTCGGATACTCTCGTTATTCGCGGTGAAATCGATCGTGTCTATCAGAACGCGCCGCGCGAGCTGGTGCTTCGTGAGCGATCCAGGGCGCTCTGCATAAGCGCGCCGAATTTTCCTGATGTGGTGGTGTGGAATCCTGGACCGGAGAAGTGTCGCGCCCTTGCCGATATGGATCCGGAGGCGTGGCGACAAATGGTCTGCATCGAGGCCGGGGCAGTTACCAAGCCGATCAGCGTGGCGCCCGGTGAGTCATGGCAGGGCAGCCAGGCCCTATCGGTACTCGAGTGAATCCAAAGCCGCTTTATTCGTTGGGGTGCAACTGGTAGATCCGCGAGATCAGCGCAGCGATATCTCCGCGCTCTTCACCGCTGGCTTGGTTCAGGGCTTGAGTCGGTGCATGCAGCAGCTTGTTGGTCAGTCCGTGCGAAAGTGCTTCGAGTATGCGGGTCGGGTCCTCGCCGCGCGCCAGTTGCTTGAGGGCAATTTCGATTTCATGCCGTCGCGCGCGTTCGGCGCTGTCACGCAGCGCGCGAATGGTGGGGACCGTTTCCCGCGTCTCCAGCCAGTGGAGAAAATTGCCGACACGGTCGGTAATGATCGCTTCCGCTTCTATCACTGCCGCCTGACGTGACTCAAGTCCGGATTCGACAATCTGGCCCAGATCGTCGAGGGTGTAGAGAAAAACATCATCGAGTTTGCCGACTTCGGCTTCGATATCGCGCGGGACGGCCAGGTCGACCATCACAATTGGACGATGACGGCGCGCCTTGAGGCTGCGTTCGACCATGCCCAGACCAATGATGGGCAGCGGACTTGCAGTGCAACAAACCACAATGTCAAAGCTGGCTAGGCGCGCATCCACTTCGTCCAGACCGATCGCTTCGCCCTTGAAACGCGCAGCCAATTCGGTGGCACGTGCCTGCGTGCGATTGGCAATGGTGATACTTTTGGGATGATGTGCAGCGAAGTGCGTTGCGCACAATTCGATCATCTCGCCGGCGCCGATGAAGAGAATGTGCTGATCGGCAACCTGATCGAACACTCGCCCGGACAAATGCACGGCGGCGGCGGCCATCGAGATGATGTTGGCGCCGATGGCGGTGGTTGAACGGACTTCCTTGGCAACCGCAAATGTGCGCTGAAATAATTTGCCCAGCAGCGTGCCGAGGGCGCCGGCTTCTTCGGCGACACGCGCTGCCTGCTTCATTTGACCAAGTATCTGCGGCTCGCCAAGCACCATCGAGTCGAGTCCGCTGGCGACACGAAACATGTGTCGCACTGCATCTTGCTGCGGATGCTGGTACATATGTGGTTGCAGTCGCTGCGGCGGAAGGGCATGGTAGTCCGCCAGCCATTCCATGACCGGTTGTGGCTCATCGGCTGCGCAGTAAAGCTCTGTCCGATTGCAGGTCGACAAGATCGCCGCTTCGCGTACTGATTTGACGCGTAGCAAATTGCCCAAGGCCCGCCCCAGTTGTGTTGGGTCGAAGGTTAGCTGTTCGCGAACCGCCAGAGGCGCGGTGCGGTGATTTATGCCGAGCGCCAGAAGTTGCATATGACTTTAACTACGGGGAGCATGGGAAGATGCCACATCATTTTGTTTTTCCCGTGCCCCTGTGCACTCCGTGCTGAAGGGTTCGCTTCACCATTACACCCTGCGAAGAACATGGCTGCCGATTGAATATCCGGCGCCGAAAGAGCACATGATGCCGCTCGAACCTGAAGGGAGGTCGGCCTGGTTTTGGTGAAAGGAAATGATCGACCCGGCCGATGCCGTGTTGGCAAACGTGTCCAGTACGACGGGCGCTTCGTCGGCCGTTGCATCGCGGTCTAGAAGCCGCCGGCTGATGAATTGATTCATCGCCAGATTGGCCTGGTGCAACCAGAAGCGACGGACGTCGGTTGGTTTGAGCCCATGCTCTGCCAGGTGGGTGGAGATGTGTTCGGCGGCCATCGGGCAGACCTCCTTGAACACCTTGCGGCCTTCTTGCATGAACAGTTTGTCGCGCTTGTCGAGCACGTTGCCAGAATCACCAGCGTCTTCGCATCGATCGAGAAAGCCGCTGTTGTTGCGAATATTGTTTGAGAATGACGTGGCGGCGCGGGAGCCAAGAATCTCCCACAGGTATTTTTGATTGCCCGAGGGCTCGGCTTCAACCACGACTGCAGTGGCGACGTCGCCAAATATGAAGTGGCAGTCTCGGTCGCGCCATGCAAGATGGCCGGACGTGATTTCCGGCCCGAGTACCAGTGCGCAGCGCGCCTGGCCCGAGCGCAGCGCATTTGCCGCTTGTTCGATGCCGAAGGTGCCAGCCGAGCAGGCGACGTTCATGTCGTAGCCGTAACCGCCGCAACCCAAGGCGTGCTGGACCTCGATCGCAATGGCAGGATAGGGCCGCTGAAAATTGGCGCAGGCGACGATCACCAGATCAACCTCCGCGGCAGTTCGGCCGGCGGCTTCCAACGCTTCACGCGCAGCCAGAACAGCGATCTCGGCCATGATGGAAATCTGGTCGTTTGGCCGAGCCGGAATATTCGGGCACATCCGGTCTGGGTCGAGTACGCCTTCTTTGTCGATTACGTAACGCTGCTTGATGCCCGAGGCTTTTTCAATGAACTCGACGCTGGACGGCTGCAAGGAGACAATTTCACCGCGCTCGATGGCGGCGGCATTGCGTTCGTTAAAGCGGCGCACGTACTCATTGAACGAGGCGACCAGTTCTGCATTGGTAATGACATTCGGCGGTGTCCACACGCCGGTGCCGGTTATGTAGGTTTTTTTCATGAATGCTCCTTGGCCATATTCCACCAATTATAGAGAGGCGGGCAGTATCGACGGAGAGTTGATGCGACTGGGCGCAACTGGGCGCGACTGGGTAGGCGTGTATTGGTATTGGTTGGTTTGAGCTATTGAGAAAGTCGGCGCCGGCGGGACGGCGCTTTGCGCTTCTAATGGAGTCGCCTGCCGCTTGCGTGGTGGCAACGGATCATGACTTGTCGGCAGACTTTGGCGTTCCCCCGCTCATCGCCTGCATTGCGGCCAGCGTCGTGCGCTGCATCTCGAGTCCCTGAATGGTCATTTGAAGCATACTCAAGTTGGACTGGAGCCAACCCTCGACTGCTTTGAGATCCTTGATTCGCTTCTCTATCTCGTTAGTGTCGAGTGTCGGTGTCACCAAGCCCGGCAAGGGCAGATTCATACTACCCCACAGCGACTTCAGGAATTCCATGGGATCGTTGGGAGGCGGGTTGGACATCGGTGGCTCCTTGTCTATCGTTGTTGATCTGATGTTCAGGCGAATTGCGGCGGCCACAGCTTTCGTCGTCACAGGTTCATCTTACGCCGGATAGAACTTAGCGTTAGACTCGTTGCATGTGGCATAGAAAAAGGGACGGGATATGTTGACGGTATTGGTGGTTGAGGATCATGCGCTGGTTCGCGAGGGTTTGCTTGGCGCTGTCAAGGGCTTGGCTGACAAGGTGACTGCCTTGGGTGCCAGCGACGCCAATGAGGCGATAGAGGTTCTGGAGAAGACTGATGTCGATCTGCTGTTGCTTGACCTGATGCTGCCCGGAACCGGTGGTCTTAAGTTTCTTCCGGTGGTGCGTCGCCGGTTTCCCACGGTACCGGTGGTGGTGCTTTCGGCCAAGGATGACGCGGACACGGTGGCGGCAGTGATGCGTAATGGCGCCTCGGGTTTTGTTTCCAAGGCCAGTTCGGGCATGCAATTATTGGATGCGTTGCGCTGCGTACAAAACGGTGAGGTCTTTGTTTCGCCCGCAATCCGCGATGCGGCGACGCGCAGCGAGATTGCACACCAAGGCGGCAATCGCGTCGGTTCGCGGTCGCCGGTCGCAAAATACGGCTTGACTCCAGCGCAGGCGCGGGTCCTTGAGTTATTGATTGAGGGGCGAGGTAATCGACAAATGGCCGAACTTCTCGGGGTCAGCGAAGGCACGGTGAAAATTCACGTCTCGGCGATACTGAAAGCCCTGAAGGTCACCAACCGAGCTGAGGCCGTCGCGCTGATGTCAAAGCGGGCGGGCAGAAGCTGAGCGCCCGCTCAGGCGGCGATTGAAACCTGCGGCGCGTGGTGTCGGGTGGTGTTTTGCCGGTAGCTCGCCGCTTGATCGGCATACTCGATTTTAAGCAACTCCAGGACCTGTCGGGTGACTGTACAGCAGGCCTCATCTAGCGCTGGCGGTAACACAGAAGGTAAGTCTTTTTGCAGGAAAAGTTTCGTGAACGAGAGCGCCGACACGGGCGACAGAATGCGATCACGGTAAGAACTCAACTGCTCTTCAAGGGTGCGCTGCGCTGCTTCCCTTTGCCACGGAATGATCGGCCATTGAGTCGGGATGGCGTAGGCTTGCGGAAATAACTCCAGGTCGCGTATGACGGTGCGAATGTCTTCGTGCGAATCACGAAAGGGCAGCAGAACCAAGTCGGCCATTCCGTAGAGGCGTCGGTCCATTTCGGTACGGTTGCCGCCGCCATCAATGACGCCCATCCACGCCTTGAGCGAGCGAATTTTCTGCGTGACTTTGATCAGCGCTTCTCTGCTGCGGGCATCGGCAATCAGGTAGCTGCGCTGTCTCGGGTCCAGCGGATCTCGGCATTCATCAGTGAGTACGCAGACCGAACGCAGGCCCAACAAGGCCATGCCGTGCGCCAACATATGCGACAGCGTTGTTTTTCCTGTGCCCCCCTTGTTGCCGATAACGCAGAGAATATCTGCCATGTTGCCAAGCTCCTTGCAGTGTTGCCGGCGGCGCGTTACGTTGAGGTAACACGTCGATGACAAGGTGTCAGGAATGGATTATTGGCTAGAGACGCGCGTGTCGATGGGTCAAACTGCGAGGCATTCGTTGCTTTTTTTGGTTCGGCTGAGGTCTTGCAATTAACGAAAAATTATTCAACTATTTGATTTTATTGATACATCGTCATTTTGATCGACCATGCGGTAGCACAGCAGTCGCGTGGCGCGACGGTCGGCTACGTCAATAGTCTGGTCGGGTGTAACGTCGGGAATGTCGAAGCTGTTGCTGACCAGCACCGTGTCCGGTCGCATTTCGCTTTGCGCCTTGCGCCATAAGTTGGACATGGGTGCGGGCGAGAGAAATGCGTAAACGAGGTCGAATGGTGCTAGCGGTTGGCGCCAAAAATCGCCATAACGTATCTCTACATTCTTTTGCCGGCTACTTGCCAATGCGGCCCACAGCCAGGTCAAAGGCGCATGTTCGATACCGACAAACTCGCAGTCGGGACGCGAGCGTGCAAGTCGCCGCAAAAGGCCGCCGTCGCCGCAACCGATGTCCAGCACAAAGTGCGTACCGCTTGGAAGCAAGGCCAGCACAGCTCCTGCAGTAGTTTGATTGGTCAGGTAGAGCGGTACACGACTCTTGTCAGTGCGCCAGAAGATCAGCAGCATCACCACGAAAGCTGCCAGCCAGGCAGCCGGCGGCCAGTGCAGAAGAAAGGCCAACCACAGGCAGGGGGCAAAAATCAGGTGAATGGCTTGCCACCACGTTGGTGCGCGAAGCCGGTTGCTGGCGATGGCTGCGCATGCGCCTTGTATCGTCGCCGCGAGCAGCGGTTGGTAAAGCACTTCCGGGATCGTCGTATAAAACAATACGGCAGCGAGCAAGGTCCCCAGTGCTTGTGCCCCAAGGGCGGCGAGTAGTGGCGACCCGCCAAGCAGGGCGGGTCGAGTTTCAATCATTGAACATCTGCTGGAAAGTTTATCCGGTCAAGCCCAATGAGGACTTGATCTGATCGCGTTGAACTACATACGCTTTGATCGCGCGCAATTTGACATGGCCGTAGCCGCGCACCATGTCAGGCAGCTCTGCCCAGCGTGTGGCGGCGTCCAGACTGCCGGAGTTCAAGCGCGGCAAAAGAGCACGCAGGCTGTCCTCGAAGTCGGCGAGAAGTTCGCGTTCCAGTCGCCGTTCCTCGGTGCGCCCGAAAATGTCCCAGCGACCGCCGCGCAAGGAGCGCGCTTTCGCCAACCAGCGGAAGCCGGTCATCAGCCAGGGCCCGAATTCCATTTTCTTTACCGCCCCGGTGTGTGGATCCGGCTTTGCCAGGAGCGGTGGCGCGAGATGAAAGCGTACTTTGTAGTCGCCTTCAAATGCTGAATCGACGCGGCTGAGAAAGTCGGATTCTGCATACAGACGTGCGACCTCATATTCATCCTTGATGGCCATCAGCTTGAACAGATTGCGGGCCACTGCTGTCATGAGTCCGTCCGCCGCTTCTCCCAGAGTGGCCGTGGCGCTTTGCATGGCGGCGATCTGGCGTTGATAACGCGCGGCGTATTCGGCATCCTGATAATCAGTGAGAAATGCGCTGCGCCGGGCGACCAATTCTGAAAAAGTCGGCGCTGGCGGGACGGCGCTCTCGGGTACAACGAGGCTCCATACTGCTGCCAAATCGTTGGCCGCGACGCGTCCCCAGTTGAACGCGGAGCGATTCATCTTGACCGCCGTTCCGTTGAGTTCGATCGCATTCATAAGTGCATTTTCCGAAACCGGCACCAGACCCTTTTGCCAAGCGTAGCCGAGCAAAAAAAGATTGGTTGCCATGGCGTCGCCAAGCAGCGTGGTGGCCATTTTTTGCGCATCAAGGAGTTCGAGCGCGTTGCTGCCGAGCGCTTCGCGAATGGTGTTCTGCATCTGGTCGCGCGGGAATACCCAGTTTGCGTTGGTGGCAAATTCCGACGTCGGCGCGAGGGCGGAATTGACTACGGCGCGGGTCTTGCCCAAGGCCATTTTGGCCAGCGTCTCGTCCGATGCAGACACCACCAGATCGGCGCCAATCAAGGTATCTGCCTCGCCTGCGGCAATACGCACGGCGTGCAGATCTTCGGGCTGTCGGGCGATGCGTACGTGTGAATACACCGAACCGCCCTTTTGCGCTAATCCGGCCATATCCAAAACGGTAACACCTCGCCCGTCGATGTGCGCCGCCATGCCAATCAGTGCGGCAACAGTGACAACGCCCGTGCCGCCGACACCGGTGATGAGAATCCCGAAGGGACGGTTCAAATCCGGGAGTAAAGGCAGTGGAAGGGTGGCGAGACGGGAAGTGAGCTCGCCGTCGAAAGAAGGTTTGCTTTTGCGCACCTTACCGCCAACTACGGATACAAAGCTCGGGCAGAAGCCTTTGGCACAGGAGTAATCCTTATTGCAGGCGTTTTGGTCCACCGCGCGCTTGCGGCCGAATTCGGTTTCTACCGGCACGATCGCCATGCAGTTGGATTGAACCCCGCAGTCGCCACAACCCTCGCAGACGGCTTCGTTGATAAACATGCGTTTCTGTGGATCGGGGTAAGTTCCGCGCTTGCGGCGGCGTCGCTTCTCCGCCGCGCAGGTCTGGTCATAGATGATGGCTGAAACGCCGGGCAGTTCTCGAAACTCACGTTGGATGGCGTCAAATTCGTCGCGGTGCCGGATCGGCGTGCCGTGTGGCAGATCGGGCACGCCGTAGGCGCGCTCGGTGCCGTCCGTTACGACGACCATATTGTGAATGCCTTCGGCTGAAAGCTGTCGCGCAAGAATCGGCACCGTCAGCGTGCCGTCAACATTCTGTCCACCGGTCATCGCGACGGCGTCGTTGTAGAGGAGTTTGTAGGTCATCGTGACCTTGGCGGCGACCGCCTGCCGAATCGCCAGCAACCCGGAGTGAAAGTAGGTGCCGTCGCCGAGATTGGCAAACACATGTTTGGTTTCGGTGAAGTGCGACTGGCCGACCCAGGCCACGCCTTCGCCGCCCATATGTGAAAACGTCGAGGTGTTGCGCTCATGCATCCACGTCACCATGTAGTGACAGCCAATACCGGCCAAGGCGCGTGATCCTTCCGGCAGACGGGTCGATGTATTGTGAGGGCAGCCCGGACAGAACGTCGGTACCCGGTCAATGGCAAACGTCTTGCCTGCCAGCGCTTGCTCCTTGCGCTGAAGAAAATTCAGACGCGCTTCGATGGTTGCGGAGGTATGAAAGCGGGCAATGCGGCTCGCGATGGCTCGCGCGACCATTGCGGGAGTCAGCTCGCCCGCTGCGGGCAACAACCACTGCCCGTGGTCGACGTGTCCCGAGCTTTCAATCAAGGACCATTCGCCTTTCTCATCAAACTTGCCGACAACGCGCGGCCTCACGTCCTCACGCCAGTTGTAGAGCTCTTCCTTGAGTTGATATTCCAGCAACTGCCGTTTTTCCTCGATAACCAGAATTTCTTCCAGACCCTGCGCAAACTTACGCACTCCCTCGGCCTCCAGCGGCCAGACCATGCCAATCTTGTAAAGACGGATTCCGATTTCCGCAGCGAGTGCCTCGTCAATCCCGAGGTCGTCTAGCGCTTGGCGAACATCAAGGTACGACTTGCCCGACGTGATGATTCCGAGTCGTGGCTTTGGCGCATCGATGACGATCCGATTCAGGTGGTTAGCCCGGCAGTAGGCCAAGGCGGCATACAGTTTGAAATGCAGCAGGCGCTTTTCCTGAACAAGTGGAGGATCGGGCCATCGAATATTGAGACCATCTGGCGGAAGCGCAAAATCTGTCGGAATGACGATGTTTACGCGTTCCGGACTTACATCCACGGATGCGGACGACTCGACCGTATCGGCCAAGGCCTTGAATGCCACCCAGCAACCTGAGTAACGCGAAAGAGCCCAGCCATGAACCCCGTAGTCCAGATACTCCTGAACGCCGGAGGGTGTCAGGACGGGCATCATCATGGATTTAAAGAAGTGATCTGTCTGGTGAGGAAGTGTTGACGATTTGGCTGCGTGGTCGTCTCCTGCGATGACCAGTACGCCGCCATGCTTGCTGCTTCCTGCGGCGTTGGCGTGGCGGAAAACATCACCGGAACGGTCGACCCCCGGACCTTTTCCATACCACATGGAATACACACCGTCGACCTTTGCGCCGGGGTAAAGGTTCACCTGTTGCGTACCCCAGACTGCGGTTGCGGCAAGATCTTCATTGACACCAGGTTGAAAAAAAACGCCGTTCTGCGCAAGATGCGACTTGGCGCTCCAAAGCGCTTGGTCGACGGAACCCAGGGGTGAGCCGCGATAACCGGAAACAAATCCCCCAGTATTCAGGCCGGCCAGCGCGTCGCGCTGATGTTGCAGCAACAGAAGGCGAACCAGTGCCTGGGTTCCATTGAGGTAGATACGTCCGGAACTCAAGTCGTATTTGTCGTTCAGGCTGATTCGGCGCAATGGGGCATTCATAATCTCTCCTCTCACTGGTAGTCGCGGTTCTTGCCGTTCTCGGCTGTTGCCAGATGGACAAAGGATACTACTGTCCAGACGACATCGTATTTTTTGTTGATGTGAGCGATTACTTTCAGTTTTTAAGCTTGCAGTGAAGCATTCATAGAGTCCGGCACAACGAGAACCCATGAAATTGAACCGTTTTTAGGGGTGGCCGCTGCGACTTAATTTTGTTGACTTTTCCCTTGACGTAGTTTCCGGGAATGAGGATAATTGGCGGTTCCGTTGGAGGGGTTCCCGAGCGGTCAAAGGGAACAGACTGTAAATCTGTCGGCTCTGCCTTCGAAGGTTCGAATCCTTCCCCCTCCACCA
>CAZAGR010000037.1:0-12385 GCA_964484585.1 uncultured Propionivibrio sp.
GCTCAGGTGCGCGGAAAACGCAGTGCGTCCGGTAAATGTCGGGTATCGAACCATGGCAAAGGCGCCCAGCATTCCCAACACGACCGAAGCGGTCGCCGTACTGAACGCCAGCTTTAGAGAAAGCACCAGCGCATCCAGCACTTGAGTATCTTGCGCCAGCGCCGCGTACCACTTGAACGTGAAACCGCCCCACACGGTCACCATTTTTGAATCGTTGAAGGAATAAACAATCAACGTGAGAATGGGAATGTAAAGGAATGCATAACCGGCAAACAGCCACATGCGGCCAAATCGACTGTCCATCAGACAGTCCCCCTGCCGCTACCAGCCGCCTGGTACTTATTAAAAATGGCAAGCGGCACGAGAATCAATACGACCATGCTGACCGCGACTGCCGAGGCCATCGCCCAGTCGTTGTTGGAGAAAAACTCGTCCCACAGCACGCGACCGATCATCAAGGTTGATGGTCCTCCCAATAATTCGGGAATCACATATTCACCGACGCTGGGGATGAATACCAACATGGAACCGGCGATGATTCCGTTCTTGGACAGTGGAACAGTGATCAACCAAAAAGCGCGCAGCGGTCCAGCACCCAGGTCCTTGGCGGCTTCGAGCAAACGCCCGTCCATCTTTACCAGAGTGGCATACAGGGGCAGGATCATGAAGGGCAGATAGGTATAGACCATCCCCACCGTCATGGAAAACGCCGTGTGCATCATCTTGATCGGCTCGTCAATCACGCCAATCCAGAGCAGGAGGTTATTGATGATTCCAGAATCATCGAGCAGTCCGCGCCAGGCATAAACACGCAACAGATACGATGTCCAGAAAGGCAGTGACACGAGCATCAGAAGCACGGGGCGCAACGAGGCCGGTGAACGCGCCATGAAGTAGGCAAACGGATAGCCAATGAACAGGCAGATCAGCGTATTGATACCAGCAAATTTGAGCGACGAAATGTAGGTGGTCAGGTACAGTTCATCGCTGACCAGAAAAATGTAGGTGGCGAACTTAAGCTGAAGGGTCATGATCCCTTCGCTAAAACTCACCAGATCCTGAAAATGAATACCATCTGACGATGAGACGCTGATTTTCAAAACAACCAAAAACGGTATCGAAAAAACTAGCATCAAGAAGAGATACGGAACACCAATGACGAAACGACGCCCCCAGCCCTGGGTTATCCTTTCCATCATCGTTGTTGCGCCAGACATGGGTTCGCGAATGCCTTGTGAACGTCTAACTAGTCAGGACCACAAGCGATTCAGAGCTGCAGGTGACCCATAGCTCTTCGCCGCGCTTATATAGTTCATCATGCCGCTCGGTATGCGTAATGGCCACCTGAATACGCTTGCCGCCCGCCATATCAACGCGGTAGACGGAAAAACTACCGTAATAGCCGCTGTCCACAACCGTCCCACGAAATGCGTTACTGCTGGGATCAGCGGGAGCAAGGGTTTGCAACCCGATTTTCGCGGGTCGAAGCGCAACAGACAGCTCCATGCCCACCGTTCCCGTGATACCGTGACCGACAAAGAATCGCCCTTGAGGTGAATCAATGACGCAGTGATCGGGCTCGTCGGTGACGAGCACGCCGTCGAATAAATTAACCTTGCCGATGAAGTCGGCGACGAAACGGTTATTCGGCGTCTCGTAAATCTCATGAGGTTTGCCGATCTGAACAAAACGCCCTTCGCTCATGATCGCAATCCGATCGGCCATGGTCATGGCTTCTTCCTGATCATGCGTCACCAGCACGCAGGTCACACCCACTGACTTGATGATGTTGGTCAGCTCAAACTGAGTCTGTTCCCGCAGTTTTCTGTCAAGCGCGCCGAGCGGTTCGTCCAGCAACAAGAGCTTTGGTCGCTTGGCAAGGCACCGCGCCAGTGCGACTCGCTGCTGCTGTCCGCCCGACAATTGATGCGGCTTGCGCTTGGCGAAACGCTTGAGCTGTACTGTGGACAGCATCTCGTCAACGCGTTCATTGATCTGAGCGCTCGGCATACCGTCGCGCTTGAGGCCGAACGCAATGTTTTCAGTCACCGTCAAATGCGGAAACAGGGCATACGACTGAAACATCATGTTCATCGGGCGCTTGTAGGGCGGCATATCAATCACGGAAACGCCATCAAGCGAAATACTGCCCTCCGTGGGAGTTTCGAAACCCGCCAGCATTCTAAGCAGCGTCGACTTACCGCAACCGGAAGAGCCCAGCAGAGCAAATATCTCGCCCTTTTCGATGTCCAACGATACGCCGTCAACCGCGGCGACATCATCAAACCGCTTGGTCAGTCGGTCGATTCGAACGAATGCTTTGTCTCCAGCCGGAGCCTGCATCACCGCCATAAAAAAACCCTGTTTGATGAATTGACCGCTCGCCGGAGCGCCCTGTTTCCTGGGCTGCTCCGGATCTAAGAGAAAGTCAGGACTTAGCGTCCTGTCTTGAAGGTAGTGAATAAACGCGTACGCAAGCGCCGGATATCGTTGTTAACAGCCTCGGGAGGAACCATTCTGGCAAGATCTTCCGCGGGCATGAAGATGGACTTGTTGGCTGCCACTTCCGGCTTGATAAACTTTGCACCGGAGGGCACGCCGTTGGCGTAAAACACCTTGTTGGTCAGTTCTGCATTAACTTCGGGACGAAGCATATAGTCGATGAATTTCATCGCATTCTCAGGATGCGCCGCATCGGCCGGGATCGCCATGGTGTCAAAAAATAATACAGCGCCGGTTTTCGGGATCAGCGAGACGATGTTATTACCGTTCTTGGCTTCCTTCGCGCGTGACGCCGCAATATTGACGTCACCGTTCCAGCCGAGTGCGAGACAAATGGAGCCGCCAGCCAGATCGTTGATATACCCGGATGAGGAAAACAAGGTTACTGACGGCCGAATCGTTTTGAGCAACGCGCCGGCGGCCTGGTAATCCGAACTGTCCTTGCTGTAAGCAGGCTTGCCGATGTAACGCAAAGCGGCTGGAAACACTTCATCCGCCGAATCAAGCATTGAGACACCGCACGATTTCAGCTTACTGACATATTCAGGTTTGAAAATCAGGTCCCAGACATTGTCTGGTAACGGGCCGCCAAGAGCTGCCTTGACCTTGTCGACGTTGATACCCAGTGTGGTGATTCCCCACAACCAGGGGGTGATGTAATTGTTGCCCGGATCCATGGACGCAAGCTGTTTCATGATATTCGGGTCAAGATTCTTGAGATTCGGAATCTTGCTCTTGTCGAGAGGCTTCAGCAAACCGCCTTCAAGTTGCACCTTGGCCCAATTGGACGATGGCACCACGATGTCATATCCGGTCTTTCCGGCAACCAATTTGGCATGAAGAATTTCATTGTTATCAAAGTTATCGTAGCGAACCTTGATACCGGTTTCCTTTTCGAAGTTAGCGACGCTGTCGGGTCCGATATAGTCGGACCAGTTATAGATGTTCAACACTTTTTCTTCTGCAGCCTGAACCGGCGCCGCAAAGGCAGAAATGGAAAGCGCCAGCACGGCGGCGACGCGCTTCAACTTACGAGGGGCAAACATCATGAATTCATCCTCCAGAAAAGAAAGTTCAAAGGGAAAACAACAGCAAGGCGAATACCTTCAAAAAAGCAACTCCGAGTACGTGAGCTTAAAAATCACTATTTCAATGCAATCCTATTCTAAAACCTCTCGTCCGCCTAGACGGCAAGGCAAGAATCTGCATGTCTAGACCCAACCGCGGGCCTTGAGGTCGCTCAGCGTGGCGTCAAGGCAACTGCGGATCAAGCTCATCATCAAATCAATTTGCTCACGGGTGATTACGAAGGGCGGAGCAATAATCATCCGGTCGCCCACGGCCCGCATGATCATCCCGTTTCCAAACATGTGCCCACGGCAGACCATCCCGACGCCTTTGTCAGCGTCAAACATCGCCAAGGACTCCTTGTCCCGGACTAAAACCAGGCCAGCCATCAAGCCGCAGGTGGTCGCGACACCGACCAGCGGGTGATCAGTCAGCGACTCGAATGCCTGTTTGAAATAGGGGCCGATGTCGTCACGAATGCGCGTCACCAGATTCTCGCGTTGCATGATGGCAAGGTTTTCCAATCCAACGGCACAGGCAACCGGGTGGCCCGAATACGTG
Source organism: uncultured Propionivibrio sp. (assembly GCA_964484585.1). Classification (GTDB taxonomy): domain Bacteria; phylum Pseudomonadota; class Gammaproteobacteria; order Burkholderiales; family Rhodocyclaceae; genus JADKHX01. Next base: position 4,132 of record CAZAGR010000037.1, read on the forward strand.
AAACCGTGGTTGAAGTCGCCGCCGTCCTCGATCAATACTTTGGCGACTCGATCACCCACCAAAGCACCCCCTAGCGGGATATAACCGGAAGTAACGCCTTTGGCGAAGGTGATCATGTCGGGTTCGTAACCGAACGTCTGACAGCCGAACCAGGTGCCGAGCCGGCCAAATCCGCAAATGACTTCATCCGACACGATGAGCACGTCGTATTTACGGCAGATTCGCTGAATTTCCGGCCAGTACGTCTTGGGTGGGATGATCACGCCGCCCGCGCCTTGCACCGGCTCCCCAATAAAAGCCGCGATGGAGTCGGCACCGAGCTCCAGAATTTTCTCTTCCAGCCAACCTGCAGCCTTGACACCGAACTCGTCCTCACTTAGACCCCGACCGAATTCAAAATAATAGGGCTGTTCAATATGGACGACACCGGGAATCGGCAAATCTCCTTGCTTGTGCATATACGTCATGCCGCTTAAAGAGGCACCGCATACTGTCGAACCGTGATAACCGTTATTGCGCGATATGAAAGTCTTCTTCGTCGGCTGCCCTTTCAGGTCCCAGTAGCGACGCACCATGCGGAATATGGTGTCATTGCCCTCTGATCCCGATCCGGTAAAAAATACATGGTTGAAATTGTCGGGTGCAATATCAACAATCGCTTTGGCCAAATTGACCGCAGGTACGTTGGTGGTATTGAAGAAACTGTTGTAATAAGGCAACACGGTCAGCTGACGATAGGCCGCATCCGCCAGTTCGGTGCGCCCATAGCCGACGCTCATACACCACAGACCTGACATACCGTCGAGAATCTTCTTGCCTTCGGAATCCCAGATATAAATTCCATCACCTTTCACAATCACGCGCGCACCTTTGGTGGCGAGGTCTTTGGTGTCGGTAAAGGGGTGCATGTAGTTCGCACTGTCAAGCGCCTGTATGGCTTTTGTATCAACGGAAATGGATTTGTGTGGAGCATTCATGATGTTCGGCCTAGTAGACTTGAGAATCCTGATGAGTACAGCGTGGAGCAATAGAACGCAGCGAGCTAATCGGTAGCCCCGCCCGGGCGGGGACGGGGGTGGGGAAGTTCATTTCATTTGTTGCACAATGTGTGAGCTTTCACACATTGAGCAACAAATACTGACGCTCCCACGGACTGATGACGGAGTTGTATTCGCCGAGTTCCCATTCTTTGACTGCGGCAAACACGGTAACGAACTCTTTGGAAAGCACGTCATGGATCTCCTTGCAGTTCTTGATGCGATCCAGTGACTCGCGCAGTGTCCTTGGCAACTGATGTTTCCCCGCATACGCATTGCCCGTGGTTTCGGCGTCAGGTTTGATCTTGTCCATCATGCCCAGATAGCCACACGCCAGCGTCGTCGCCAACGCCAGATAGATGTTTGCATCGGCGCCGACCAAACGGTTTTCGACGCGACGTGCTACAGGTGAAGAGTGCGGCACGCGCAAGCCCACGGTTCGATTGTCGGTTCCCCAACAAACATTGGTCGGTGCAGCCATATTTTTGACCAAACGTCGATACGAGTTAACGTACGGAGCAAAAATTGCCATGGTTTCCGGCAAATAGCGCTGCATGCCACCAATGAAATGCTGAAAATTCTTGGTCGCATTGCCATTCTTGTCACTGAAAATGTTGTTGCCGGTTTTTGTATCGAGCACGCTGGTATGGATGTGCATCGCCGAACCCGGCTGATTGGCCATTGGCTTAGCCATAAAGGTTGCGTACATATTGTGACGAAACGCGGCTTCGCGAACAGTGCGCTTGAAAATGAATACGCTGTCGGCGAGCTCGAGCGCGTTGCCGTGAAGGAAATTGATTTCCATCTGCCCGGTGCCAATTTCGTGAATCAAGGTGTCGATATCCAGCTCCTGAGCCTTGCAGTAATCGTAAATGTCCTCAAACAACGGGTCAAATTCATTCACCGCATCAATGCTGTAAGACTGACGGCCAGATTCGGCACGACCGCTGCGTCCGATCGGTGGCTGTAACGGAAGATCGGGGTCAGTATTACGCGCGGTGATATAGAACTCTAATTCCGGCGCAACAACCGGCGTCCAGCCCTGCTTCTTGTAGAGGTCAAGCACGCGCCGCAGTACGCTGCGCGTGGCAAACTCGACCAGGCGGCCATCCGAGTGGTAGCAGTCATGAATGACGATGGCCGTTGGATCGGTTGCCCAGGGAACGATACGCACTGTTGACGTATCCGGCTTAAGCACCATGTCCAGATCAATCTCGTTGATCACGTCGTAATACGGCCCGGCCTCCGGGTAATTCCCCGTCACCGTCATACCCATTACGGCCTCCGGCAATCGTAATCCACGTTCTTCAACGAATTTTTCGCGTGGTGTAATCTTGCCGCGAGCCATTCCGGTCAAGTCAGGGACCATACACTCAACCTCGGTCACCCGATGCTCATTGAGCCATGCATCCATTTCGGCGTACTGCATCTGTTCGCGGCTCGACATTGCTTTCCTCTCGTGTTTGTTCCGAACGGGAACTATTTATTGTTGCGGTAGTTAATACAGGCTTCGCCAAACGCCGCGAATAGCCGTTTCGAATCGCAATTGTCCATCACTTTCCATTCAGGATGCCACTGCACTGCCATCGCAAAACTTTTGGCATCCTTGACCCTGATTGCTTCGATTTGCCCATCAGGTGCGATCGCCTCGGCAAACAATCCGGGAGCAAGCACATCGACGCCCTGCCCATGAATCGAATTGACACGGATGACACTGGCACCATCGAGCAATTTTTGCAATTGCCCACCCTCCGTCAAATTTACCGGGTGCGCCGGACCGTACTGGACCTCAAGTGGCTGATCCTTGGGCTCACGGTGGTCGATACGGCCGGGTACGGCATGCACCTGTTGATGCAAAGTACCTCCGAGCGCGACGTTCAGTTCCTGAAACCCGCGGCAGATGCCAAAAACGGGCATACCCCGCTTCAACGCAGCGTCGATCAATGGGAACGTCGTAGCGTCCCTCTCCTTGTCCATCATCATCTGGGGACTGTGAGGCTCCTGACCATAGCGTTCGGGTTCAACATTGGACGGAGAGCCGGTAAGCATCAAACCATCAAGCAAATCGAGCAACTGTTCCAGTTCCTGACGATCACCGATTGCCGGCAGCAATAGCGGGGTGCACTTGGCACCGAGGACCACAGCATCGACATACTTGCGCCCGACGACATGAAAATCATGGGCGCCAATCGGTTTGATGCAAGCGGGGATTCCGACAACCGGACGTCGCATTGGCATGATGACTATCTCTTGATGAATTGCGTTGAAATCCGGGCACGTCAAACAAGTGGCTCGTATTTATACCCCAAATCGCGTGCAACCGCTTCGTAGGTCACCTTGCCACGATGAACATTGAGCCCCCCGGCAAGGTGATGATTGTCGGCGAGTGCCTGGCGATAACCCTTGTTGGCAATCTGAAGAACGAAGGGCAGAGTGGCATTCGTCAGTGCGAGGGTCGAGGTTCTTGCTACGCCGCCGGGCATATTGGCCACGCAGTAATGGACGACACCATCAACCACATACGTTGGATCCTGGTGCGTTGTCGCGTGCGAAGTTTCAAGACAACCACCTTGGTCAATGGCGACGTCAACAATGACCGCGCCCGGCCTCATCAAGGACAGCATATCTCTACTAATCAGTTTTGGCGCTGCAGCGCCCGGTATCAAGACTCCACCAATGACCAGGTCGACATCGGGCAAATGGGCGGAAATGTTTTCCCGATTCGATACTTCCGTCAGCAGGCGCGGGCCGAAGTCATTATCAATCTGCGTCAAACGCGGCAGCGAAATGTCCATGATGGTGACTTGAGCGCCGAAACCCATCGCAATCCGTGCGGCATTGATGCCGACCACGCCGCCGCCCAGCACCAACACACGGGCCGGCGGCACGCCGGGCACACCGGAAAGCAGCACGCCCAAACCGCCATGAGATTTCTCCAGTGCTTGCGCGCCGGCCTGAATCGACATTCGTCCGGCGACTTCCGACATCGGCTTGAGCAAAGGAAGGCCACCATGATCATCCGTTACCGTCTCATATGCAATGGCCACGCAATCCGACGCCAACAGGCCCTTGGTCTGTTCCGGATCCGGTGCGAGATGCAGGTAGGTGAACAGGATCTGTCCCGATCGAAGCTGCCTGTACTCAGCGGGCTGCGGCTCCTTGACCTTGACCACCATCTCGGCGCTGGCAAAAATTTCACCCGCAGTCGCCGTGATCCGGGCTCCTGCCTTGACATACATTTCGTCGCTAAAGCCGACGCCAACACCGGCCATGGTTTCCACCAGTACCTGATGGCCGGCGCGGGTAAGTGCAGCAACACCGGCCGGCGTAAGGCCGACACGGTACTCATGATTCTTGATTTCTTTCGATACGCCGACCAGCATGAGAATCTCCTTGTTTTTTAGGTTCTTGTCGGTCGTCTTGATGGCAACCGTTTAGATCGAAGCCCTCACTCTAGTGAATATTGGTATCATTACAAGAGCCACTTTTTCCACATTTATGGAGCCACTTGATGTTTGCTGCAACATTGACCGCCAATAGACAAGCGCAATACTGATGACCCCCGTCTCGCTTGGCGAATGGCTGCTCCCTGAACTGCGGCAGCCCGGCAAAGACGGCCGCGTTCTTCGCTACCGACGCGTGTATGAGGGAATCCGCAAAGCAATACTTGACCGCCGACTCGCCGCAGGAAGCCGTCTGCCCTCCAGTCGATTGCTGGCTGAAGAATTGAACGTGTCCAGAAATACGGTGGTTGCCGCCTTCGACCAACTGCTTGCGGAAGGATACGTCGCGACGGCATTGGGAAGCGGTACCTACGTCGCGGATATCGGCCGTGACCGTGCAACGCGGCTAGAGGCAACCGGGAGAGTTGCTGCAGATCGCCAATCTAGGGTGATCATTCCGGCACTGTCGTCCCGGGGCCGACGCATGGTGGACACGGCGGGCGGCAATACTCAGGAAATTCAACCATTCGTGCCGGGCATGGATGATTTCTCGGTGTTTCCACTAAAAATCTGGCAACGCCTGCAAAACAAGCACTGGCGCGACGCCAAACCACAGCTGCTCGACTATGCCGCCGCCGGCGGTTACCTTCCCTTGCGTCAAACTATAGCCAGTTATCTGAGCATTTCACGATCGGCGCGCGTGGCGCCGGAACAGGTCCTGATCACTGCGGGGACGCAACAATCGATGCACTTGTGCGCGCAATTGTTGGCCAGCACGGGCGATCTGGCCTGGGTCGAAGATCCCGGCTATTGGGCGGCTCGAAAAGTCTTCGAGGCCTGTGACTTGAAGCTACGACCCATTCAGGTAGATAGCGAAGGCATCTGCCCGGGCGCTGGTGATATCGACACCACGCCACGGCTGATTTATGTCACGCCCTCACATCAATATCCGACCAGCGCCGTAATGAGTCTGCCGCGACGACAATTGTTGCTGGAGTTGGCGGCTGCCAAGGGTGCGTGGATTCTCGAAGATGACTACGACAGCGAATTTCGCTATGCCGGACGACCGCTCTCCTCGCTACAAGGGCTAGATACTCACGACTGCGTCATTTACCTTGGCACCTTCTCAAAGATTCTTTATCCAGGCATAAAACTTGGTTACATGGTCGTACCAACGACCATCGCCGAACAATTCAAACTCGCCCTTTACGATGTGCAGCGACCGGGACAGGTCATGGTGCAAGCTGCGCTGGCGGACTTCATGGAACAAGGACATTTCGCCACCCATGTACGCAAAGTACGTCAGGTATATGGCGAACGGCGCCAACGCCTGGTGGACGCGCTGCAGCCAATGCTCGGCGGCTGCGCGAAAATTTCGGAAGAAGAATCCGGCATGCATCTGGTGATCGAACTTCAATCGCAAACCCAGGACAAAGTTCTGGCAGCACATGCCGCCCGAAATGGCCTCGTTGTGCGTGCCCTGTCGAGCTATTACCTGGGCAAGCCGAGCCGCAGCGGACTGGTGGTCGGTTACGCTTATGTACCCACCGATCGTATCAATCATTTTGGAAAACAATTGGCACAACTCGTAAAAGCGGGTGTGCAACAATAAAGTGTAGGCAGGTAACGAACATGCAGATTCAATTCATGACAGGTTCACGGAACAACCATGACCCCTCTCTCTGTACTTGACCTTGCACCTATCGCGGAAGGTAGTGATGCGGCTCAGTCATTGCGAAATACCCTCGATCTGGCCCGGCATTGTGAGCGACTCGGTTATCGCCGTTACTGGCTCGCCGAGCACCACGGTATGCCTGGTATCGCCAGTGCGGCTACCGCTGTCGTCATAGGCCACGTTGCCGCGGGAACATCAACCATCCGCGTCGGCGCGGGCGGCATCATGCTGCCCAATCACTCGCCGCTGATCATTGCCGAACAATTCGGTACGCTGGAATCACTTTTCCCAGAGCGCATTGATCTCGGTCTTGGCCGCGCACCGGGAACCGATTTGACAACAGCGCGCGCGTTGCGGCGAAATCTGACTGCCGACGCCGAACAGTTTCCGCAGGACGTAATCGAACTCATGAATTATTTCCAGTCAGCCAAACCAGGTCAGGCTGTACAAGCGATACCTGGCACAGGCCTGCAGGTTCCGCTCTGGATACTCGGCTCAAGTCTGTTCGGTGCTCAACTCGCCGCCCAACTTGGCTTGCCCTTCGCATTCGCCTCGCATTTTGCACCCGAGCAGATGATGCAGGCGATAGCCATATATCGCGCCAGTTTCCGCCCGTCTCGGCAACTGACTACACCTTACGTGATGCTGGGTTTCAACATATTCGCCGCCGACACAGATGCCGCCGCGCAGTTTCTCGCCAGCTCGATGCAACAAGCGTTCGTCAAACTGCGAAGCGGACAACCGGGACAATTTCCGCCCCCCGTGGACGACTATCTCAACCGGATCGGCACAGGGGGGAAAATTTTGCTTAAGCAGGTGCTTGCCTGTTCGGCGATTGGCGGACCGGCCACGGTAAAGGCCGCTCTGGACGAGTTCATCGCCCGCACCGGTGCAGATGAAATTATGGTTACCTCGTCCATCTTTGATCATCAAGCCCGGCTGCGCTCTTATGAAATCGCGGCGACATTGGCGACCTGATAATTTAAATCGCGTGATGCGCCAAAACTGACTCGTACCGGTTGCTACGACTTTTGTTCGTCGTGACCGGCGCGTCCGCCCTGCTGGCGGAGCAGGCTGTAGAGAAAATGCCAACCAGACTCCTGAGCGCATTCACTCTCGCAGCGATGGTGGTGTCCAGGTCGTATCGTCTTGCAACGCTGGGATGGTGTGATGATCGACGAAACGCGCACGCGTGTCGTGCGCGTGGCGAACTGAATCCTTATAGCAAAGGTGCCAGCCATCGCCTGGCATCCTGGACCGACATTCGACTACGGTGTGCCCAATCCTGCACTTGATCTTCCGCGATCTTGCTAATGGCGAAATAGCGTGCCTCGCAATGGGCGAGATAGAACCCTGCCACCGCGGCGGTGGGTGTCATTGCGAAACTTTCGGTAAGTTCCATGTCGGTATTTTTCGTAACGTCGAGCAGGCTGAATAGCCCGCCTTTTGCGGTATGGTCCGGGCAGGCTGGATACCCCGGCGCGGGACGGATTCCGCGATACCTTTCGGCGATCAATTCGTCGCTGCGTAACGATTCATCCTGGGCATAGCCCCAATAGTTCTTGCGCACTTCGGCATGCAGCCATTCTGCAGTTGCCTCAGCCAGGCGATCAGCCAGCGCTTTTAACATGATGGAACGGTAGTCGTCATGCTGCGTTTCGAACTCGGCGAGTTTGGTCTCGATGCCAATGCCGGCGGTGACGGCAAAAGCGCCGGCGTAGTCGCCGCAGCTACCATTCGCCGGCGCAACAAAATCCGCGAGGCATTGCTGCGGCTTTCCATCGGGCCTTTCCTGCTGCTGGCGCAGGTTGTGCCAGGCCATTAATGGCGCAGTGCGTGATTCGTCGCCATAGAAGACAATGTCGTCGCCAATCGATTGCGCAGGGAAAAGTCCGAACACAGCGTTCGCGCCGATCCATTTTTCAGCGATCAATTGCTTGAGCATGGTTTGCGCGTCGGCAAATACATTTCTGGCCGCTTCTCCAACCAGCGCATCGTCGAGAATCTTTGGATAGCTGCCGGCCAAATCCCAGGTTTGAAAGAACGGTGACCAATCGATGTATTCCGCAAGCACGGCGAGATCAATGTTGCGCAAGACC
>CAZAGR010000038.1:0-12329 GCA_964484585.1 uncultured Propionivibrio sp.
AGGACGCATTGCCGCAGATGTGATTGCCGGCCGCACTTCAAGTTATCGCGGCACCCAGGGAACCGCCATCATCGGGCTATTTAATGCCGCCGCTGCCTGGACCGGGATTAGCGAAAAGATGCTCAAACAGATGGGAGATACTGATTACGAAAATATTCATCTCTTCCCAAATGCTCATGCCGGCTATTACCCCGGGGCAAAAATGCTTGCCTTGAAAGTGCTATTTCGCAAGAGCGACGGACGCCTGCTTGGCGCCCAGGCGATAAGTGAAGACGGTCCTGCGATCGACAAACGAATCAGCGCGTTGGCAATGGCCATTCAGATGAAGGCGACGATACATGATCTGGAGGAGGCCGAGCTGTGCTACGCACCACAATTTGGCAGCGCCAAGGATCCAGTCAACTTTGCCGGCATGGTCGCCAACGACATCCTCTGTGGCGACATGCCCATCGCTCACTGGACCGATACGCCACAAGGCTTCCTGCTGGATGTTCGACATGCGGCTGAGCTTGCTGTGGAGTCGGTCGAAGGTGCGCTGAACATTCCGCTCGGTGAATTGCGTGCCCGTCTCGATGAGTTGCCGCGTGACCGCGACATTCTCGTTATCTGCCGTTCAGGTCAGCGGGCGTACTACGCAACGCGGATTCTTGTTCAGCGCGGTTTCCGCGCCCGGGTGCTTTCCGGTGGAATGCTGTCGCACACGGTTCTTTCGGTACAGAACCTGAATGCAGCCAAATTCACACGATAGGTCATTCATTGACGATAGATGCTGTGCCAGTTTTCAGTGTTATGAATACTGGCACAGCCCCTGGCAATTAGATGGGTTTGTCGCCAACAACCGACGCACGATCCATTTTGCGGAAGCTCGGCGGATAGTCCATCACCGCATAATGCTGGGTACTGCGGTTATCCCAGATCGCCACGCTGTTGGGCTTCCAGCGCCAGCGCACCTGATATTCCGGGATATAGGCTTGCGCCAGCAGGTACTGGAACAGGTCGCCGCCGACCTGATGAAAATCCTGGCCGAAGCGCACGCGCCCCTGCCCATGGTAGTTGACGAAATGCGTAGCCCAGGCACCGAGGAAGAGTAATTTCTCGCCAGTTTCGGAATGAGTGCGCACCACCGGATGATGCACAGACGGATGCTCCGTCCACATTGCGTCGCGCTTCTCCTGCGGCACGGCACCGCTGACGTAGCTCATCAGGCTGTGACTCGCCCGCAGATCAGCGATCTGTTCCTTCACGGTCTGAGGCAGCTTTTCGTAGGCCACCACCATGTTCGACCACATCGTATCGCCGCCAACGAAAGGACATTCCACGCAACGAAGTACGCAGGCCTTGGATGGAATGGCTCGCCAAGTATTGTCGGTATGCCAGACGTTCTCGTAGGGATCGGGCGCTTTGTCCGGCGTCTTGTAGAGTTGGACGAGACCCGGTGCGTCAGGCGGCGAAGGTAATATCGGATGGTCTTCCAGTTGTCCCATGCGCGAGGCGAAGGCGACATGGTCCTGCTGCGAAATGTTCTGGTCGCGCAGGAAGAGCACGCGATGCTTAAGCAGTGCGGCGTAGACTTCATTGAACAAGGCTTCGTCGCGAGCGGCATCGTGCAGATTGACGTCGAGCAGTTCAGCGCCGATGTTGCAGGTGAGTTGTTCGATACGCATGGGTTCTCCTTGATGCCCTAAACAGCCGGCTGTCCCGTAACCTGGGCTGCGATAGCTTCCTGCTGCAGGGAACATGGAATGTTGGGCAAATCATCAATCCATGGAAGCGCCGACTGGCGCCAAATCTGGTGAATGGGCTTGAACATGGCACGCTGATGCACGCCGCCCAGGCGCAGGCTGATATGGGGTCCGGCGGCGTCGGGCGTATAAGAGTAAATGCCCGTCGCACATTCAGGACAAAACACCTGGACTCTTCTATTGCCGCTGGTTCCGATCTTGGAATACTCCTTGGTCGGGCCCTGCATGGAAAAAGTTTCGCGTAACACCAGTGCGCCGAATCGGAAGGCGGATGAAGCGATTATTTGGCAATCAGCGCAGTGGCAGAGCAAGACTTTGCTTTCATCCACCTCCGCCGTGAAAGTGATCGAGCCGCAATGGCAAGCTCCGGTAACGTGCATGGTTATCCTTTAGCAAAAAGTGCTGTTTTGCAACGGAGCGCTCAGGGGCATCGCTCAACCCACGGCAGATGGGGTCGTACCGCTGCCATTCAGCAGCAGATCAAGCTTGCCTCTGCTCTCCAGTTCGTAAAGATCGTCGCATCCACCAATGTACGTATCCCCGATATAAATTTGTGGGACCGTATGCCTGCCGGTACGCGTAATCATTTCATTACGACGCTGTGGTTCCACATCGATGCGAATCTTGTCTATAAACATGATCCCCTTGGCATTGAGCAGTCCCTCGGCACGGATGCAATAAGGGCATGTAGCCTTCAGGTACATGGATACTTTTGGCTGGCTGCTAAGGTGATTCATTTCTACGGCCTCCATTGGCTCTGGTCTGATTGCTTGCCATTATTACGACATCAGATCGGGACTGACCACCCGAGACGGGGGGGGAATGTAGAGTGCGTCAGCCAGCAAAATCCGCATCAAGCCAACAAAGAAAGGACGCTTGTATGGGTAATCTGATCAATGCACTTAAAGCGCTACCGCCCTCAGTCGTGCGTTTGGCGCGTGGCTCAGTTGTCAAGCATGGCGGAAAACAGCCAAAGAAATTGCTTGAGCTCTATGAGGCCGAATTCTGCCCATTTTGTCGCTATGTCCGTGAAGCACTGACGGAACTGGATCTCGATGCCGTCATTTATCCTGTGCCGAAGAAAGGGCTGCGATTCCGCAACCTGGTGGAAAAAATTGGCGGCAAGGGTACCGTCCCTTTCTTGCGCGACGCCAATACAGGGGCGCAGATGTATGACTCCGAAGCCATCGTCAACTATCTCTATGCACAATACGGCCCCGCCGGAGCCACCGTTCCGGTGCGTGCAATACGCACCTCGGTAGTCGCCACAGCTATGCGCGGAACGAAGGGAATGTTCGTCAAGGCCAGTCGAGCGCCGGCGAAGCGACTGGAACTCTACTCGTTCGAATCAAGCCCTTATTGCCGCTTGGTGCGTGAGACACTATGCGAACTCGAAATCCCATATGTCCTGCATAGCGTCGGCAAGGGCTCGGCAGTTCCGGTCGCCTGGTTTACGCCCGCAGCCCGAAATTTTCTCCGGCTCAAGGATTCGACACCCCTGACCGAAAATCGCAAAGAACTGATGCGACGGAGCGGGAAGGTGCAGGTGCCCTACCTGATCGACCCAAATACCAACACGGCTTTGTTTGAGTCGGCTCAAATCCAGAGTTACCTAAAGGGGACCTACGGATGCTGAAAAAACTTCAGCGGCGAGGAACGCCCACTCTGCTCTGCCTCCGCGTCGAGCGGTTGTTTTATCGAACAGTTAGCCGAGAAAACTCATGATTACCATTGAAAAAGTCAATCACCCGGCAGCATGGACGCCGGAAACCCTGTTCAAGAATTCAGCGTCGTGGGTCTATCAACTGACCGCTGCTGATGTCGCAGAGCTGGATCAGGCCTTAAGGCAGATCGCAGCAAAAGGCTTTGTTGTACCGAAGTTCGGCAAAGATGATTTCCCCATCCCTGCCCTGATGAGCAAACTGGCGTCATTCAAAAAAGAACTGGATCTCGGTCTGGGGATATTCCAGCTCAAAGGGCTTCCGGTCGAACGCTATACCAAGGATCAAGCCAGCGTGATTTTCTGGGGTCTCGGCATGCATTTTGGCAAACCCTGGGCGCAGAATCTGCGCGGCCACTTGCTTGGCGACGTGATCAACGAAGGCAAGTCCATTGACGATCCGTCGGCACGCGGCTACCAGACCACGATCGCCCTGAACATGCACACCGATGGCTCTGACCTGGTGGCGCTGTTATTCCTGAAGCAGGCTGAGGTGGGAGGCGAAAGCACGGTAGTCAGTGCGCTCTCGGTTTACAACATGCTGGCGGAAACCAACCCCGCCGCATTGCAGCACTTGCTGGACACGGAATTCTGTATCGACTGGCGCGACGAACAATGCCCTGGCGAGCTACCCTACCATCGCGGCCGCATCTTCACCCGCACGGCTGCGGGCGTCACCTGCTTTGCGCTCACCGTCTATATCGCCAGCGCACAACGACATGCCGGCGCACCTAGGCTTAGCGAGGCCGATCTGGCAGCAATCAAGGCGTTTGAGACGGCCAGCGAAGACCCATCGCTACTGGTCAAGTTCAAGCAGGAACCCGGCGACATTTTTTTCCTCAATAACCATTTTCACGCCCACGGACGCAGTAGCTTTACCGATGCAGAGGACCCAAAAGAGCGACGCCACCTGCGCCGCTTGTGGCTGGAATCAGATGCCTGGAGCACGATGCGCCCACCAGTGATGCAGAATATTCTCGACACCTCGCGGCATTGGGAAAAGTCGGATACCACCGTACCGATGTGGGACGACCGTTAATCTAAGTGCACAACCATGATGATCCCAGGTCCGACTTTGCCGAGCGCACTAGCCGCGAAAATGTCCTGGTGAACTCGCTGATTCGCTAAGGCCATGCGGAAGCTATGCGCTTTCGAGTATGCCCATCATGCGTGCCCGGTCAAGGAGGTGCTTGCGCGTTCCGGCGTTGAGTTTGCCGAAGAGATTTTTCAAGTGCCACTTGATCGTTTCGTCACTGACGCCCATCGCCAAGGCAATCTGTTTGTTCGACATGTTGCCTGCCAATAGCTGCAGCACCTCCCGCTCTTTTGGCGATAGCAGGGAACTGCCGGCCACGCGAAACGTCTGAGGGGCAGAGATTTTTCCCGCTGGTTTATCTGATTGCGGGGTCGGCGCATCGCGCTCCCGCAAACCGCTGGCAGGCGCCTTACTCGTATGCACCTTTCTGACCCAGTCGGCCAGATCAGGGTGCGTGTCTTCCACAATGCGCTCGAATCCCCAAAGCCTGGCCATTTCCAACGCTTCATGCAGCAATTGAGTGCCATCCTCACCGCAGCGCTTTCTTGCCAGCGCCCTTAACAGGAACACTTGCACCACTTCCCTGCCGCGGCGCATACGCTCAGCAACGGCGGGAAGGGTGTCGAGCAATTCAAGCGCACGTGTCCAATCCTGTCGCGCGATCGCTGAATAGGCACGAGCAATGCCCAATTGCAGTTCAACCACGTGCTGCAACGGTCCCCACGACGGCGCACAATGCACGGCAACGATGGCATCGAGTTTACGTTCGACCACAGCGCATATATCGCCGCGCCCACGCAGTGCATGCAAGCGAATGCGTTCGCCGAGAGCGGCAACGCACAATCGCGGCAAATTGCGTGCCTCGCCCAAGGCCCATAGATAGTCGAGCAGATCGAAGGCACGCTGCTCTTCGTGCTGAATCACGGCAATACGCACAGCGGTGACAAAGCCCATTGCGATCGCGTCAGGTGGCGTCCGTCGCTCTAGGATATCGAGACGGTCGGCAAGCAGGGCAGCGGCCTCGTTAGGCTGGTTGCATTCCAGCAGCGCCGTGGCCAGAGCGGAGGCCAACATCACCGTAACCGGGCTGCGTCGTCCCGACTCCGTCTCGGCTTTGGCGACGAGAATACTCAGTCTCTCCGCTCCAATTTTGACGTGTCCTTCCCATAGATAACTGAAGCCAATAATCCAGTCGCGCCAACCCAATGCGAAACGACCAATTGCATTCTCATCGCCAGAAAATTGTGTAACCGTATAGCGCGCTTGATCGGGGGCGCCGTCATAAAGCGTCAAGAGTGCGGAATGATTGAGTCCTATAAGATCGAGCACTTCAGATTGCGACGGCAGCAGCCGCCGGCAGGATGAGACCATGCGACCTGCAAGATCAATATCGTCGGCAAATATCGCTGCTGTCGCACATATTTCGGCACTCTCACAACGCTCGGCGGAATCGACGGCAGTATCGTCAATAAGGGAGCCAACCAATTGGATGGCTTCGGCATGCCGTTCGCTATGCGCCAGAACCCAGCCCAGCGAGATACGCAAACCGGTCCGGCGCTCGACTTCCAGGCGGGGCAAGCGGGCAATCCATTCAACAACCCGCGAGACCTGCCCGGTATTCAACAAGTCGTGCAGCGAGCTTTCAATCAGATCATAGGCTCGGTCTTCGAGTCCGGCGTTAAGCAGGTGACGAGCTGCCTGCTCGTCCAGGTGATGGTCGGCCAACCAAAGTCCGGCACGATGGTGAAACTCGCGCTGCTCCGAATCGGGCAGTTGTCCGAAGCGTTCCCGCAAAAACTCTTTACCCAAAGGATGAATGCGGAACCACTTGCCATTAGCACATTCAGAGAAAATGGGGGTTGCGTCTCGTAACTGGTTCAAGGTTTCCGTGACCCTCTCCTGCCGCAAGATTGCCTCGCACAACTCGGATGAGAAAGCATCCACAATCGAGATACGGATCAGCGTCTGAACCAGTTCTGCTGGCAATTGATCAATCAGACACTCGACAAAATAACCTTCAATATCACTCGCCTGTACCGAAAACGCGGCAATGGCGCCACGGATGTCCTGACTGCGCTCGATAGTGGATACCGCAAGTTGTACGCCCAGCGGCCAGCCCTCGGTCAGTTCGTGCAGACGAATGCAGGAATCCGAGTCGATACGCTGGCCAAACCGCGCTTTCAACAAGGTGACCGTTTCAGCCGGGTCGAAGCGCAGGTCGCCGGTCGAGAGCGCCGCAAAACTGCCGCGCGCAGGTAATTCCGAAATCGGCAAGGCAACAGGCTTGCGCGAGGCCATAATAATTTTCAGATTGGCGGGTGCGTTGAGCAGAAGGAAGACCAGTGAAGTGGTCAAGGTTTCCTCAGGTAGCGCATGCACGTCGTCGAGAATCAGCACCGTTTCCATCGACAGCTCGGCAACTTCCGCCAACCAGGTGGTGATTCCTTCGAGCGAGTCCTGAGCAGCTTCCGCGGCACGCACGCTGGCCATTCCAAAAGCGGGCCGCCCGCTGCCGGCACGCATGCCAACCGTGAGACCACGAACCAGCCGGTTGTTATTGTCACGTACATCCAGCGTTAGCCACACCACCACGGCGCCAGATTGCAAGGCCTCCTTGCGCCATTGAGCGAGCAGCGAGGTTTTGCCGGAACCGGCAGACGTTTGCAGCAGAATAACTGCCTTATCCGCGAACTCAGCGCGAGTACTGCTAAGGCGCGCTCGTTCCAGTACGGTCTTGGAGATTCGGGGCGGCGTAACTTTCAATATCAGTTGGGGGTCGGCCGCGATCTGCGCCATGGTTAGGCATTTCCTTTCTGTTCCGACGAAGCTGACACATTCATGGACACTCCGTCCGCCGCGCGAATATACCAAAGTCTGAAAATTGCGATCTCAAACATTTTCGGCAATATCCGCCCTGCCCCCCCGCCGTTGGGGGGAGTATATGAAGTCACTCTCTCTATTCTGACCACACTGACGTAAAACTGTTAAAACCCAAGATGAGGAGTACTAATGGATCGCTTGAATGAACTACTGGCACAGGCGCGCAACCGCGCTGCAGAACTCAAAGCCTCTTATGCTGGCGCATTCACGCCTGCCGAGGCGAATGAAGTCCTGACACTGGCACCTGCAGCCAAGCTGATTGATGTGCGTACCAAAGCCGAGTGCGATTGGGTCGGGCGTATCCCCGGCTCGATTGAAGTCCAGTTGATGAGCTATCCCGATAATGCACTCAATGCCCTCTTTACCCACCAGGTCGAGGCCGCCGCCAGCAAAGACAGCATGTTGCTGTTTCTCTGCCGTTCCGGTGGTCGATCGCACATGGCGGCCAGCAGTCTTGCGGCTGCCGGCTTCAGTCAGTGTTACAACGTGCTCCAGGGATTTGAAGGCGAAAAAAATGCCAGCAGTCATCGCAATACCGTTGGCGGTTGGCGCGCCGCCGGTCTGCCCTGGGTTCAGTCGTAATTCATTCCACCATCGCCGTCCCGCTAGCGCCGACTTTTCCATGCCGTCACGACACGTCTAAAGCGATCGCGAGAAAAGCGCACTGGAACAAGGCAAACTGAGAGACCACCACGGAACATCACTATGAATGAGCTTTTAGCCAAGTCACTGGGTTTGAATGTGGCGATCTTTGTATTTCTGTCCATGTTCAGCCTGGGGCTGGATCTGACCCTCCGGCAAATCATCGAGCCCCTGCGCGACCGTCCGATGCTGGCCCGTGCTCTGGCCGCTAACGTCCTTGTGGTTCCGTTGCTGATGCTGGCGCTGACCCTGCTTTTCCCACTCGATGAGTCAACCCGGATCGGTTTTCTGCTGTATGCCTGCTGTCTCGGTAGTGAAGCGGCGCCGAAATTTGCTCAGGTGGCGCGAGGCAATGCCGCATTGGCGGTCGCGCTACTCGGGCTTTTCCTGGCAATCACGGTTATTGGCGTTCCACTGGCACTCGCTCAAGCATTCCCGGACGTGCACATTGAGCAGGGCAAACTCGTACTCAAGCTAATGATCATTGTGGCGCTACCCATGAGCATCGGCTTGCTCATCAGGGCTAAACGCGAGACATTGGCATTGCGTCTTAGCCCGGTGATCCATCGAATCACCTCGCTACTCCTGCTGATCCTGTTGGCGCAAATCATTTACGTCAACTTCAACAAGTTCATGACCCTGCAATCCACCATTCTGCTGACTGGCCTTTTGTTTTTTGCTCTGGCGTCAGTCGTCGGCTATCTATTTGGAGGGGCGGATAACACCAACCGCAGAGCGCTGGCGATCATGACGGCCACGCGTGGAGGCAGCATCGCAATGATGATTGCCGGGCAGGCATTTCCGCATGATCCCGCCGTGCTCGTGATCGCCACGGTCATGACCGCACTGTCGGTGGTCACCATCGTTCCTGGCAGCTTCTTGCTCAGACGCATTCCCGTCTGACTTCAACTTCGTGGGCACGGCCGAGCCTGGCCAGCGTGGTGAGCAGTCCGAGCAGGCGGGCTTTGCATTTGCCCTTGCCATTGAAGGGGGCGGCGATGGCCTGCATTTGTTCAGGCACGGTCGGCGGCCAGAGCGTCGGAATTGCGGGTCGAAAAAAGGGAACCAGTTCAATTTTCCGCTTCATCAAAACTTGCGGCTCCATTTTTCGTTATCGCCATGGATTCAACGCTGTCGGCGGTCACCCTCTATTTGCTGCCGGCACGTATCCTCACGCGCCCAGGTTCGGCAGTAACTATAGAGTTGGTGTCGAGTTCCGTGCCATAGCGTTCCAGAATCTGCTCGCATGCTGCGGCTTGCTGACGCGCAGAAAAGCCAACCAGACGGATGATCCCTGCATGCGGTAGACCGCGCACGATGGCCACTCGCCGAAATCCTTGTCGAGCGTTACGAGGATGCGCCCTTCGTCACGTGCATGAGCGAGAATTGCTGCGTCGCCCGGATCGGCTGGCCAGGTTCCACTCCAGTCAACATCGTGGCCCAATCCAACAAGTTCTTGAACCGCGCCGCCCCAGACGCAGCTATCCAGCAGCAGCTTCAAGTTCAAGCGGCTTCAAGGAACATCGGCTCGACGCGTTCGTGCTCAACCAAGCGGTGGGCGTAGACCAAACACGCCAGAATGTCCTCGCGCTCGAGCCACGGATAGCCAGCAAGAATGGTGGCAAATTCGTCACCCGCTGCCAGCATGCCCAGAACATGCTCGACCGCAAGGCGGCGACCGCGAATGATGGGCTTGCCGGTAAAAATATCGGGATTGACGGTAATTCGTTCCAGTAATCGATCCGCTTCCATGGCTTGTCCTTTCGAAGTATCTGTTCGGCCTAGTGTAGTCCCAGCGTGAACGTCACGCTAGCCCATCCACCGCCCGGCCTCAACTTCACGGGCGCGGCCGAGCGCAGCAAGGGTGGCGACAAGTTCGGGCAGGCGGGATTTCCATTTGCCCTTGCCATCGAAGCGGACGGCGATGTCATCCAGCGACAGCGGCATGCCGGCACTGGCGAGCAGGCTGGCGATGGCCTGCATTTGATCCCGCAGAGTGGACGGCCAGGGTGCAGCAGCCGCGGGTTGAAAAAAGGTTCAATTTTTAGCTTCATCAAAACTTGAGCCCCTTTTTTCTGTTCTCAGGAGCAGGCGATCAGGAAATCGTGCTGGCACTCGTCGCAGTAGGCGCGGGCGAAGCCATGTGCGAGGATGCCGCATTCAAGATATCCGCTACGGCGAAGAGAGCGTCTTTTGCTCGACCGCCTTGTGGCGCAGTTGTTTCATCAGCGACGAAAGGTGCGCTCGACATGGGCCGGCGGTGCTTCACCGTCCTCTCCGCTGGCGAGCTCCAGCCAGGTTTCGAGGTGGGTCTGGACGATGCGATACCACAGCGTCTGCTCGGGACGGCGACGCTGGTAGCGCTGGGGTGTGGGCGCGGCGCATAGCGCGGCGGCTGCCATCGAGTAGGCCCATCCTGGTCGGGTAACCGGGACAGGAGCGCCACCATCACGTTAAGCACGCGCCTGATAGCGAACGCCTCAGCGTTTGCCGCGTTCAGGATTCAGATGATCGATGAGCATCGCATCCAGGCTGCCGTCGGCCTTCATGGCGCGGATGGTTCTGTTGATGACAGGCAACATTTTCTGCCCGGTAGCAGAGCTTTTGGTGATGCCCATATGGTAGTCCTTGGCGAGAAACGGCTTGGCTGCCACGCTCACCAGCCCGACAAAGCGCGGCTGACGCAATAGAAACAACGCCGTCCAATGGTTGGCCAGCACGATGTCGACGCGATTCGCCACCAGTTTCATGAAGTTTTGTTCATCCGATCCGCCTTCGTCCACGCTCAAGCCATACTGCTTGACGGCCTGATTGAACTCTTCGCCCAGATTGTGCCCGCGCGTTACACCGATACGCAGGTCCTTGAAATCGGCATAGGTCTTCCAGGTGAAGGCCGTGCCCGAACGGTGATAGACGTTGCCGAGTTTTTTGAACAAGGGTTCGCTGAAGTCGAGGTAAGCTTCACGCGCAGCATTGCGCGAAATTACCGTCACGGCGTCGAAGCTGCCTTGTGCCAACTCGTATTCCAGGCGTTTTTGTGGCATCAGTGTCAGGGTACTGGTGAATCCTGCGCGCCGTCCGATTTCGGTAATCATCTCATAGGAGAAACCGTCGGTTGCCAGTCCCTCCTTGGTCGTGGTGAAGGGCGGCCAGTTGCCTTCTTCGACAAAACGAAGTTCGGCGGCGGCGGCACAGGCGCTCCAGAACGCGAAAATACAGACCAGTATCCGTTTCATATTGCCCTCAAAGACACCAGTAGAAGGCCAATCTTACCTGATGACTTATGCCCCATTGCCGTCGAGCCCTTTGGCAATTTCCAAAACGGCCTTTACGAGTCTGCAACCCTTCTCGTCGTGTGGAATACCGTCCACGAAGGACTTGTCAATTTTTAAAACACCAGCCTCAAAACTTTGCGGTGAAACCAGATTGGAGTATCCGGTACCAAAGTTATCAATGGTGGTGGTGGTGATACCCACCCGCTTGAGTTGCCGGAAACTTGCCACGATCTGATCCGTCATCGCGGGGACCATGCTTTCTGTAATTTCAACCTCGATGAATTGAAACATCGCTTCGTCACCGATTGCGTCCATCAGATACGAAAAAAAATGCTGGCGTAAGCAAATCAGAAGAAACATTGAAGGCAATGCGTCCAATTGCCTTCTCCTGTCCGCTCATACTTTCCACAATTTCGGAGGTGCCGCCGTCGCCATGGTGAACAATGCCCCGGCGTTCGAAGACTTAGGCGTTTTCACGCGTGTCCTCCTGCGCCGGGTCAGGACGCGACTGACCGAGCAGTTCGGCCAGTTCGCCGACAAAGCTGTGCATTGGCTAGCTCGGTACCGCTGGCGTGCTGCCAGCGGGCGAGGAAACTGGCGAGGTCGGGAGGCATCATGAGTAGAGGATAAGTGAAAAAATAACTCGCATGTCGCCGATAATGGAAACACTGGCGGGCCAATTTAAAACGTGTGGCGAGTCAATTCAAAGGAGATACAGCATGCAGATCACCCCCTATCTAGCGTTCGACGGCAATTGCGAGGCAGCGTTGGAGTTTTACAAACAGGTACTGCATGGCGAGATCAGCGAACTTCACCGCTATGCCGATAGCCCGATGGCTGCCGAGGTTGGTCCGGCCTATGGCAACAAGGTGATGCACGCAACCTTCAACGTCGCCGGCAGTCAAATCATGGCCTCGGACAGTCCGCCCGGCCAGACGCAGCCGATGAGCGGCTTTACGCTGGCCCTCTCGCCCGATGACGTCGCCGGCGGCGAAACGCTGTTCAAGGGCCTGGCTGAGGGTGGCACGATTCTC
>CAZAGR010000039.1:0-12034 GCA_964484585.1 uncultured Propionivibrio sp.
GTTACTGACCGGCACCAAATTTAGCGCTTGTGATTGGAGGGACAATGCGCCACCGCTTGAAGGCTTTCCTAGTCCAGAACCAGATTCGCGCCGGCTTTCTGCGTGGCATGAGGTACTTCAGTGCCAATATTCTTCTGGCATTTATTTTGGGAGCAGCACAGGCTCAAACCATCACGGAATTCAGCACCGGCATATCGCCAGCGGCTGCGATTTCGGATATCGCAGCGGGTCCAGATGGCAATATCTGGTTTACCGAATATAACGGCAACCGCATCGGGCGGATTACTCCTTTTGGTGTGGTGACCGAATTTACTGCGGGGATCTCTGCTGGCGCGGGACCATATGGCATAACAGCAGGACCCGACGGCAACCTTTGGTTTACTGAGGCTGCAGGCAACCGGATCGGACGGATCACCCCGACCGGCGTTGTAACCGAGTACAGCGCTGGTATTTCACCCAATTCCCGTCCCAACTTTATCACGGCCGGCCCCGACGGCAATCTATGGTTTACGGAATATAACGGTCATCGCATCGGGCGCATCACAACGAGTGGCGTGGTGACAGAGTTCAGTGCCGGGATGAGTCCGGCGGCCTTTCCGGAACGAATCACCGTCGGGCCTGATGGGGCGCTCTGGTTCACAGAATATACGGGTAATCGGATTGGGCGTATCACCATGGCCGGGGTGATCACCGAGTATTCGTCGGGAATCTCGGCAAGCGCGGGACCGGCGGATATCGTCGCCGGCCCGGATGGCAATCTCTGGTTTACCGAGGCGAACGGCAATCGAATTGGCCGGATAACGACCGGTGGCGTAGTGACTGAGTTCAGTGCGGGTATTTCGGCAGACAGTGGTCCGATCGGAATTGTATCCGGCGGTTACGGCGAGGGAAGCGGCGATGGCAACATTTGGTTTACCGAGTTTTCAGGAAACCGGCTCGGCCGGATCAGCCCGAGCGGCCAAGTAACGGAATTCAGTAACGGCATCTCGCCTGGCGCCGGACCGGAGCGGATCACTCGCGACGCCGCTGGCAGCCTCTGGTTTACCGAAAAGACCACTAATCGCATTGCCCGCTTGGCGATTGAACTGATGGCGGTCAGATCGGGCATTGGTTCTGGAACGGTGACCAGCTACCCGGCGGGAATTGAGTGCGGCAACGACTGTCGAGAGATCTATCCATATGGAAAAGTGGTGACGCTGAGCGCAGTTGCCGCGGCTGGTTCAATCTTCTCAGGATGGAGCGGGGATTGCTCGGGCACGAGTACGTGCGTTGTCACCATGAGCGCCAGTCGCTATGTGGTCGCTAACTTTGCTTCTACGAGCGTACAGACAAACCTGATGGTGTCCTTGTCGGGGAATGGTATTGGCACCGTCAGCAGCTACCCGGTTGGCATCAGTTGCGGCAGCGACTGCGGCGAAACTTACAGCAACGGAACCGTGGTTAGCCTTAGCGCCGCGCCGGCATCCGGGTCGACGTTCGCCGGCTGGACCGGCGACTGCAATGGCACGGGCGCCTGCTCCGTGGTGATGAATGGAGCGAAATCGGTTGTCGCCACCTTCACCGCGCCGACGACCTTGTACTCAGTTTTCGTTACCATGACCGGAACAGGTTCAGGGACTGTGTCCAGTACGCCCTCAGGCATCAACTGCGGTACCACTTGCACGGCCTCATTTAACGCCAATGCCAATGTCACCCTGACAGCCAACCCCGCGGCTGACTCAACCTTCACCGGTTGGAATGGTGATTGTACGGGCACCGGACCGTGCACGATCACCGTGAACGCGGTACGAAACGTAATCGCTAACTTTGCCGCCCGGACCGCCTACTCGCTGCTCGTTACCCGATCGGGCACTGGCTCAGGAATCGTCACTGGCAGTCCCTCTGGTATTAATTGCGGTTCCAATTGCACGGCGGACTATGCCAGCGGCACACGTGTCGCCCTTTCTGCCATTGCCGTTTGGGGATCTACTTTCGCCGGTTGGAGTGGCGATTGCACGGGGACTGGAAGCTGCGTAGTCAGTCTGGATGGTATTAGACGCGTGAACGCGAGATTTTCGCCAGCGCCGTTTCCTGTTACCACAACGGGGGTCAATCTTGGCTTCATTACGGATACGTTCGCCACGGTGACCAGTACCGTGTCATTTAATGCGACTGACCTCGGCAAGACGGGTTCCGTATTTGTCACAGCCGTGGTTCCCGTCAGCGCCCTGGAACTTTTCGGAATCACGCCGCGTGTAGCGCGGGCGGGGGCGAGCCCACTTCCCGGCACGTCGACCTTGATCTATGCCGTTTCATCAGGCTGGCGTGAGGCTACCGATGGACAAGTGCTGCCATATGCGAGCGGCGTCCTTGGCGAACTACAGTCGCAACGGACGATACTCGACAATGTGAACACGACAAAGCTGGCCGGCGCCCAGTTCTGCGTGGGTTATGGTTTAGGCAGTAACGCAGCCGCTGCTGAGATGATCACCGCCGGACGTATGCAACTCGTCGCGGTGGTTCCAAACCCGAATGCGACCAACCCGGCGACCGGCAGCTGTGTGATCGCCCCGTGGTCGATTGAAGCGATGAATCAGGGGTCGGGGACCAACGATGTGACCTTGCGGATCGTTTTCACGCCGGATCTGGCGGAACGTAGTGGTACCCACGAGCTATATTTGGCGGGGTTGTTTGATGGCATTTGGTATTTCGTGACTTTGCAGAATCCGGACCTAAACATCGTGCGTTACACCGGCGGCGTTTTCCCGATTTATTCGACCGCCAGCAGCGCCGATCTGCCGATGACCGCCTGGACCGTGCCGCTTGGTGATTTGAGTAACCTGCGCGGGCTGCAAATTTATACGGGCTATGGTCGGACCGCTGACGATATGCTTACCAAAGACCATAAGCAGTTGATCTTCAGCGTTCAATGATGCCTTGCCATCAATTTTTTGCCAGACCCAACATAATGGTCGGCCACGTCGCAGAACGTCAGAATGACGCCCAAGCTTAGCCGTATTACGACCCTGTATGTTGATCGCGATGATCGCATCCGTCTTGCCGGCGAAATCGCGGATGGTGCGCCGGTGGTGATCTGGCTCACGCAACGCCTGCTCTATCGCTTGTTGCCGCTGTTGTTAAAACCGCTGGAACCTACTGCAAAAACGGCGTCGGGACCCGCGTCAGCACATAGCGAAATTCTGCACAGCTTTGCCCAACAGGCCGCCCGCGCCGAGCTCGTTACCCAGTCCGCCGTGAGGGCCACACCCGCCAGTGCCGAGTGGCTCGCACTGGCGGTGACCGTGACGGCCTCGGCGCAGTTTCTACGGGTGACGTTTCGAGGCGAAATCGGAGAGGCCGATCTGGAGCTGCCGGCCAAGCCGCTTAGGCAATGGCTTGGTATTCTTCATTCTGCTACGTGTAAGGCCGGATGGCCGCAGGACGCTTGGCCGGATTGGATACGCGAAAACACGACGCCGGTAAAGCAGTCTGGCGTGGTGCTGCACTAGGCTCGCAGCAGCTGTGTGGTGGTTGATCGGTCTCTTGCTCCGCTCGACAAACCTTGCTCAGGCAGCCCAAATAGTACCTGGACTTGCCGAACCACTGCCAGATCGTAGTGGATTGCCATATTCGGAATCATGTTGATCCCGACACGGGTTCGAGTTTGCGGGATTATGCCTTCGGCTTGCTGTTATATGGCGCGCACGACGGTACTGATTTCAGAGTAGCCGAGCCGCCGGTGAGATCGTTGCCGTGCGGGATGGTGAAACAACATGAATGTCAATCAGCACGGATAGTCGACTTGCGCGGCATGGACGCTGTCAGCGACGACAATCAAAGGTTTATGCAGATTAATTTTGCACCAGACACACTTACAAAGCCTTACACGACCGACGTCATCTGCGCTGGTGGGTAAGCGTTATTTGCTCACGGCCGCCAAACCTGGTCTGGCCGAAGACAACCACCTACTGAATGGAGATTCAAAATGCATAAGAAGATCGCCCTGACTGTCATGATCGCCGGTATTGCCGCAACTTCATTTGCCCAAACCGCTACTCCGGCTGCAACTCCGGCCAAAGCCGCCGCACCGGCTGCCATGCCAGCAACTCCGCCGGCGCAACCAACCACTCCTGTCGCCGCAACCGCGCCTGCTGCTGCCAAGCCCGCGACTCCGGCGGTCGCGCCTGTAGCTGCAGCTCCCGCTGCTGCAACGTCGGCGGTTACACCGGCCGACGCCAAGCATGACACGAAGACCCACAAGACCGCCAAGAAGACCGCCGCAAAGGCGGATACGTCGACAGCCGCGCAGCCTGTAACCGCTCCGGTCGCAGCAAAGTAAAAAGTTAGCCGTTCCCTGGAATTGCTAAGCTCGAGATTTCGGAAATAAAAAAGGCGACCCGACGGGTCGCCTTTTAAATTAGTCCAGATCGGTATTACTTTTTCTTTGCTGCGGGCTTTGCGGCCGGCTTCTTGGCGGCTGCTTTCTTGGGAGCCGCTTTCTTGCCCGACACAGCAGCTTTCAACGCTGCGCCAGCCGAAAACTTCGGCACGGTCGTCGCTGCAATTTTCAGCGTTGCACCCGTCTTGGGATTTTTGCCAACACGTGCAGCACGCGCCACAGATTTAAATGTTCCAAAACCAATCAGGGCGACCGGGTTTCCCTTGGAAATGACGTTGGTAATGATATCGGTCAGTGCATCAATTGCCTTGTTGGCGCTTGCCTTGGTTAGTTCGGCACGCTCGGCCAGTGCATCGATCAGTTCGCTCTTGTTCAAGTTGTATCTCCCTTCAGGTTGAAAAATCGCATTGTTCCACCAAATCAAGCTGAGGTGGTGGACTGCGCTTCATTTTATGTGAATTTTTTCAGTCACTGCAAGCACGGAATGCGACTTTCGTGCTCACAGCATGTCGCGCAGGCGATACCAAAGCATACCAAGGACGAGCGCCGGAGTGCGCAATAGTCGGCCACCGGGAAAGGGCAGATGCTTCAGTTGCGCGTAAATGTCAAATCGCTCGGCGTGCCCTGCGATGGTTTCTGCGGCTAACTTGCCTGCAATACCGGTCAGCGCCAGACCATGGCCGGAGAAGCCTTGCAGGTAATAAATATTCTCGGCGAGTCGGCCAAAATCAGGTGCCCGGTTCATCGTGATATCGACGAACCCCCCCCAAGCATAATCGACCTTGATGCTTGGGCCGATTTGTGGAAACACCTTGAGCATTCGCGCCCGCATGCTTTCGTCCAGATTTACCGGCGTCATCGTGCTGTAGCTGACGCGACCACCGAACAGCACGCGGTGATCGTTGGAGATGCGGAAATAGTCGAGCACAAAATTGTTGTCACAGACCGCGGCGCGATCTTTCACCAGACTCGAAGCAAGCTCCGGGGCGAGCGGATTTGAGGCAACAACATAGGTGCCCACCGGCATGATTCGCGAGTCAATTTCCGGTGCCAGATCACCCAGATAGGAGTTTCCAGCAAGGACAATATAGCGACAGCGTACCTCGCCCAGCGCCGTCTTCACGATCGGCGCGACGCCGCGGGAAATCGAGGTTGCGCGGCTGTTTTCAAATATCCTGGCGCCCGCTGCTGCGGTTGCGGCCGCAATGCCACGGGTGTATTTCAAGGGATGTAAATGCCCGGAAAGATCATCGTACAGGCCCGCCTTGAAACGCGGACTGGCGATCCAGTCGCCGATCTCTTCAGGCGGAATCCACCGCTGGTGCGAATACTTGAATTTCTCACGCGTAAATTCAAAATCTTCGCGCAGGGCGCACGCCTTTTTATCGTTCACCGCCAGGTACATCCAACCCGGAACGTAGTCGCAATCAATCGAATGATCGGCGATCCGTTGGCGCAGCAGATGCATCCCTTCGACCGAGACATCCCACGCGCGCTTGGCTTCGGCTTCACCCAGCTGATCGAGCAGCGCTGATTCGCTGGAATGCCCGACAATAGCCTGTCCGCCGTTGCGCCCGGAAGCGCCCCAGCCGACCGTTTTGCCTTCAAGCACAACCACAGAAAACCCTTTGGCGCGCAACTCCAGCGCCGTCGATAGCCCCGCCAAGCCGCCACCGACCACACAGACGTCGGCGGTTTCCGCACCGGTCAGCACAGGGAACGGCGCCAACGCGGGCGCGGTAGCCACGTAATACGAGCGACGTGTCAGCTCGTCTTCACTTGCCAACCCCGTTCGTTCCGTCATTTTGGCTTCCTCGCCTGCCCGGACAAATAGGTCCAAGCCAGGGTCGAAGCGGCATTGGTCGTCAATTCGGCATGATCGTAGGCGGGTGCGACTTCAACACAATCCATGCCCACAAACGGCAACTCGGCCATCTCTTCCAGCAAGGTCATTGCCTGGCCGCTGCTCAAGCCGCCGGGTTCCGGCGTGCCGGTGCCCGGAGCATAGGCCGGATCAAGCGCGTCGATATCAAAGGTTAAATAAACGGGTGGAAAGTCGGCGCTGGCGACACGGCGCTTGATCTCGTCGGTGACGAATTTCAGTTGCTCCACTGAGTGACAGCCGCGCAATTCACGCCCAGTGAACACGCGTCCGCCCACCGTGTTCACATATTCGCGCGCTTCGCGCAGCCCGGAAGAACGGATGCCGATTTGAATGGTCGCTTCAGGGATAACCAGCCCTTCCTGAATCGCCTCATACGTCCACGTGCCGTGCCCTGACGGCTCGCCAAAATGATCGGTCCACGTGTCGCAATGAGCGTCGAAATGTACCAATGCCAGTGGCCGGCCGTGAATTTTTTTGTACGCGCGTAGCAGCGGCAAGGTAATGGAATGATCGCCGCCCAGCCAGAGCATGTGGTGCTTGCGAATCAGTTCTTCCGCCTGCGGCATCAATGTCGCACGCATTGCCTCAAGATTTGTATTGGGCAAGAGCAGATCGCCGGCATCACAGAGCTGATCAAGCGGCGACACGTCAAAGTACGGGTGCACGCCATCACACAGCATGTGACTGGCACGGCGTATTTCCATGGGGCCAAATCGTGCGCCGGGACGATTGCTGACGCAGCCGTCCCACGCGATACCGGCGACCGCAAAGCGACTCTCCGGCGCCGCCGCGCGCGACGGTGCTTTAAGAAAGCTGGAGGCGGTCAAAAAGGCAAATCCGTGATCGGGATACGGGAGGGTCATGGCAGGAGATCTCGGTTAAGTGATTTGGGCTGGATTAATTGCTCTAAACGTGGCGCTGAAACGCGCTCAATCGATACGTGAGGATGGTACTCTCATGATCAGACAGTATTGATTCACGAGGAATTTTCATGGCCGTCGAAGTTGCCGTTGTGCTGAACTCGTCCAGCGACAGTGCCGGATATTTCAAGATCTTTGCGGAGGCGCAGGGGATACATTTACGGGAGTTTCGCGTCTCTGAAACGCGCGACCTGCCCGATCGTATCAACGGTTTTGCCGGCCTGTGTGTCATGGGTGGAATCATGAGCGCCAATGACGATTTGCCGTGGTTGCGACAGATTGAAGTGTTGATTCGTGACGCGGTGGCCAACAAAGTTCCGGTCATTGGTCATTGTCTTGGCGGCCAATTGTTGGCCAAAGCGCTGGGAGGCGAGGTTCGTAAAGCCGTGCAACCCGAGATTGGCTGGGTCACGACCCGCGCACGCGCCGGCGGCAAGGCTGCGGAATGGTTTGGGCTGGAGGAATTTCCGATCTACCATTGGCATTACGACAGCTTCTCCATTCCGGCCGGCGCGGAACACCTGGCGACCAGCCGGTACTGCGAAAATCAGGCCTTTGCAGTCGATGGAATTCATCTCGGCATGCAGTTTCATTGTGAAATTACTGATGAAAAAATTGACCAGTGGCTGGCCGAAGAAACATGCCAACGACAGATTGCAGAACTCTCCTCAAGGCATGAAAGCGTTCAGCACCTCGCGGCAATGCGTGCCGACACCACACGCAACCTTTCGTCAAGTTACTCGACTGCCGCATCAATCTATCAGCGCTGGATAGCCGGCTTGAAGCGCTGAGCACTCATCCGACGCAACATTCCGTAGCAAAATCCTGGCTCAATTGGACGGAAAGGCGAACTGCGCTTTGGCCAGCGGTTTCATAGGCCAGCGTTGCGTCAGTGTCTTACGGCGGGTGTAAAAGCGGATCCCGTCCGGGCCATAGATCGACAAATCGCCAAACAACGAACGCTTCCAGCCACCGAACGAGTGATAGGCCACCGGCACCGGCAAGGGCACATTGACACCCACCATACCTACGCTGACCGCATCGGTAAAGGCGCGCGCCGTACCACCGTCGCGGGTGAAAATACACACGCCATTGCCGTACTCATGCGCTTCGATCAGTGCGATGGATTCCTCCAAGGTGTTGCCCCGCACAACTTGCAACACCGGCCCGAAGATTTCTTCCTTGTAGGAAACCATATCCGGGCGCACTTTGTCGATCAAGGTGCCGCCGAGGAAAAAACCCTTCTCATGGCCAGCAACCTTCAGCGCACGTCCATCAACCACCAGCGTGGCACCATCCTTCGCCGCGCTGTCGATGTAAGCTTTCACCTTGTCGCGATGCGCGCCGGTGACCAGCGGGCCCATTTCGCTGGAACGGTCCATGCCGTTGCCGATTTTCAATGCTGCAACTTTGGGGGCGAGCCTGGCAATCAGTGCATCGGCAACTTCGTCCCCCACCGCAACAACAACAGAAATTGCCATGCAGCGTTCGCCGCAGGAGCCGTAAGCCGCACCCATAATGGCGTTGGTGGCATTGTCCAGATCCGCGTCAGGCATCACCACCGCATGATTCTTAGCACCGCCAAGTGCCTGCACGCGCTTGCCGTTGGCAGTGCCGGTCTTGTAAATATATTCGGCAATCGGCGTCGAGCCGACAAAGCTTATTGCCTGCACGCGCTTATCAGTCAGCAGCGTGTCCACCGCTTCCTTGTCACCATTGACGACATTGAACACGCCGTCCGGCAACCCGGCCTCTTTGAACAATTCAGCAACGATCATCGGGCAGCCGGGATCTTTTTCCGATGGCTTGAGCACGAAAGTATTTCCCGCGGCGATGGCGATAGGGAACATCCACATTGGCACCATGGCGGGGAAATTAAATGGAGTGATACCGGCCACAACGCCGAGCGGACGCATCTCCGACCACGAATCGATCTCGGGACCGACATCGCGACTGTGCTCGCCCTTGAGCAGGTCCGGCGCACCGCAAGCGTACTCGACCACTTCAATGCCGCGCTGCAATTCGCCCAACGCGTCATCCCACACCTTGCCATGTTCAGCGGTGATCGCCGTAACAATTCGCTCCGCGTTTTTCTCAAGCAAGGTCTTGAGATTGAAGAGGATGCGCGCACGTTTGAGCGGTGGCGTGGCTCGCCAAGCCGGGAATGCGGCCTCGGCAGCGGCAATCGCAGTTTCAACCGTGGCTTTGCTCGCCATCGCCACACGGTGACTCACAGCACCGGTGGCAGGATTGAAGACCTCGGCGCTGCGCTGCGTATCGCCAACCAATACACCGTTGATCCAATGCCCTAAAGTATTCATGGTGCTTCTCCTAAAAAATTCAGGCGACGACGCGCAGTGCGCGGCGAACAGTCTCAATGATGCGCTCAAGTTCATCCAGCGAGGATGAAAAGAATGGTGAGAACTGAACAATATCACCGGCATTGCGGATCACCACACCGTCTTCAAAACAACGCAGGAAAACCTCAAGACCCCGGGCTCCGGGCGCGCCCGGCCGAGGAGCCAGTTCTACGCCGGCCATGAGGCCAATATTGCGAATATCGACGACGTTCGGCTCGGATTTGAGGCTGTGAATCAATTCTTCAAACTTGCCTTCGATTGCCTTGACCTGCGCAAAAGTTCCCTCTTCCTCATACACCTTCAAGGTGGCGAGTCCGGCAGCGGCGGCAACCGGATGTCCGGAATAGGTATAGCCGTGAAATAGTTCAATGATGTTCTCGGGACCGTTCATCAGTGCCTGATAGATGGACTCTTTGACCAGCACTGCGCCCATCGGAATCACACCATTGGTCAACCCCTTGGCGGTCGTAATGATGTCAGGGATAACGCCAAAGCGCTCGGCGCCAAAGGCCGCGCCCAAGCGGCCGAAGGCAGTGATGACTTCGTCGAATATCAAGAGGATGCCATGTTTGTCACAGATCTCGCGCAGCTTTTGCAGATAGCCCGGGGGCGGGACGAGAATGCCGGACGATCCCGACACCGGCTCGACGATCAAGGCTGCAATATTGGAGGCATCGTGCAAGGTGACCAGCCGCTCCAGATCGTCCGCCAGATGAGCACCCCAAGTTGGTTGACCCTTGGAAAATGCCATGTCTGGCAGGCTGTGCGTATGGCGGATGTGATCGACGCCCGGGATCATTACGGCGGAGAAAGTCTTTCGATTCGCCGTCATGCCGCCGACCGACATACCACCGAAATTAACGCCGTGGTAGCCACGCTCTCGACCGATCAGGCGGGTGCGCGTGGCATCGCCACGAGCGCGATGGTAGGCGATCGCCATTTTCAGTGCGGTGTCGGCCGACTCGGAACCCGAATTGGTGAAAAACACGCGAGTGAAACCTTCCGGCGCCATCGAAACCAATTTTTCGGCAAGCTCAAAAGCCTTGTCGTGACCAATCTGAAAAGCCATTGAATAATCCAACTTGGCAACCTGCTCCTGCACGGCCGCGACAATCATCGGATGACAATGCCCAATCCCCGAGGTCCATAAACCGGAAAATCCGTCGAGCAGCTGGCGCCCGGTCGAATCGGTGTAGTAATGGCCCTTGGCTGAACTGAGGATTCGCGGCGCCTTTTTGAACGCTCGATTCGGCGTAAAAGGCATCCAATGGGGTTCAAGATTGGCTTGGACGGCAGACATAAGAAAACTCCAGTGTTTGAATAGCCGGGAATTCTAGTAAAAGCCAAAGGTGCAGAAAATTACCATTTGTGCCATGATGATTTCAGTTAACTGAAACCTTTGGCCAAAAGAGAAAATAATATGGTTATAAAACAAAGGCGTGCGCTGCTGGCGCGAGTGAGCGAAGCCGACCTGAGGTTATTGCGCGTGTTTGTCGCTATTGCCGAAGCGAACGGTTTGGCGGCGGCAGAACTCTCACTCAACATCAGTCGCTCGGTCATCAGCCGCTACCTGAAAACACTTGAGGAGCGGCTCGGCGTGAGCCTTTGCAAGCGCGGACCGGCAGGCTTCCTGCTGACTGAAGAAGGCGGCATTGTGCTCGCCGCCACACGCCGCCTGATCGGCCAGATCGAGGCTTTTCGAAGCGAAATTGCCGAAATCAATAACGAGCTGCGCGGCGAGCTGCAACTGGCTGTATTCGATAAATTCGTCACCAATCCCGCCTGCCGTTTAAGCCAGACCATTGCCGGCTTTGTTGCGCTGGCTCCAGGAGTCAAAATCAATCTTCACGTGGCCTCCAGTGCCAGCATTGAGCAAGGGTTGCTCGATGGCCGTTATCACCTTGCTGTGCAACCCTTTCATCGCGCCAGCGACAGTTACACCTCGCTCAAGTTGTTCGACGAAAGCATGCATCTGTATTGTTCCGCACAGCACCCATTTGCCAGTGAAGACCCGCTTGCCGACTCCGCACTGCGCCGCGCCGATTTCGTGGGGCTGGCCTTTCACTCGCAGAACATGGAGACCTACTGGCGTCTCGGGCTCGAACCCGTCGCCAGGGCGACCGATCAAGAGGCCAGCCTGGGACTGATCCTGTCCGCTCGTTTCGTCGGCTTCCTGCCTGAGCACTATGCCCGCGCCTTTGAAGAGTCCGGCCAGATCGTGCGACTGGCGCATGAGCTTTTCCGGTATCAGTGTGAATGGCATGCCACTTTCAGGCGCTCCCCGCCGCCAGGGCGGGTCACAGAGGCGTTTTTGCAGCATTTAATCGCGATGCATACAAATTTGTAAAAAGCTAAGCAGATTTTCTTGATTGGAGCTGAGAGGATCACTCGATAGAGTGCATTCACTGATCAGCTAGCCTCACCCTGAGGCAACCAACGTCGGGGCCTACGCACTTAGACAGCCGGGAGGCAATGAGGCCAGTGCCAAGGA
>CAZAGR010000040.1:0-11997 GCA_964484585.1 uncultured Propionivibrio sp.
CCTCCACGCTTTAATCAAGCCACTTGACTGACATTGCCAGTATGAGTTCGGCAGCACCGCGTGGCATCGGGCGATCCGGAGACCACTCTATCAGAGCGCTACATTATCGATGTGGCAGGTCACGATAATGAACGACGCTCAGGTAACGTGCCACCTCGCCAATATCCTCGTCGCTCCAGTTCAGGCCGGAAATATCCTGCCAGCGGAACACCTGCGCGCGCAGGGTGCTCATATCCTTGACTAGCGTCTCCTTGCGCCAATGAATGTTGGTGCTGTGGCAGCTGAGACAGTGCAGCGAATACAGCAATTCGCCGCGCACCAGTGGTCCCGTCGTACCGCCCGCGTATGGCAGTCGATCCTGTAGCTCTGCAGCTACGGCCGCAGGAGCCCCGATCCAGAGCAGGCACGCCGGGAAAAGCCAACGCAAAGACATGGCATGCGCCACCTAAGTGATGGGGATCGACTTTGCGCCCTTGCCGTTCTTCTTGGGCAGGACGGCCTCCAACACACCATCCGCATACTTGGCGGTCACGGTGCTCGGATCAACATCCTGAGCAAGGGTAAAGCTGCGTGACACCTGACCGTAATAGCGCTCGCTATGTATGAGCTTCTTGCCTTCTTTCTTCTCGCTTTCCCTTTTGACCTCGGCACTGAGCGACACGAGATTTCCATACACCCGGACTTGAATATCCTCCTTCTTTACGCCGGGAATATCGGCCTTGATGGTGTAAGCCTTTTCATCCTCTGCAACTTCAATTTTCATTTGCGGCGAGGCAGTCAGCCCATGGAATACAGGTCGAACCATAAACCCCCTGAACAGGTCGTCAATATCGCCGAATGGGCTAAAGCCATTTGAACGGGTCATTTCCTCAAAGGGGTCAAAGCGAGTGAGATTAGCCATGATGAGTCTCCAAAATAGGTTGGTGCGTTGTGAGCTTGTTTTCTGATCACGCTCAGGCACATCCTAGTAAGTCGCGAAGCCTTGCGCCATACGTCATTTAGCGTATTTTCTAATGGAATCATGGTATGTGCGGCCAGCAAAAAACGCGGTAGTTTGCGCAGTGATGCAGAGGCATTTTTGGGCTGACTGCTCGTGCGGACACGCCGGTGTTTTGCGCAACCTGATAGGTCTATCAGATAACGTAGGTGACGGATTGGAGAGGACTATGAGCAATGAAGAAAAAACAAAGGTGGCTATTCTGACCGGGCACTACCGAATTACCGGATATGTCAATTTGTTGCCCGGTGCCCGGCTCACTGATTTTCTGACTGACTCGGAGGAGTTTGTCGCGCTGACACTAGCCGAGGTGTGGAGTCTTGAAGGACGCAAACTGTTCAGCGCCAACTTCATGGACATCAATCGCGACGCCGTCGAAGTTGTCATGCCGGTACACGAGATAACCCACGGACTTGGGACGGCAGACGCCAAGCCTTAATCGATGGTGATCTGTGCAAGGCGCTGCCGACGACTTGCGAGAGATCGGCCAGTGCGTTGATCGCCATCCAATCCAGTGTGATCTCGCCCAATGGCGTGGCGAAGCTGCGGGACGTTGGCAGGTGTCTAACTTAAGTTCGCACCGTGCGACTCAATTATCCGGTGCCGCCTTGCGTATGCCCGAGAGGTGGATTCTTCTCTAGGCGGGTTGGCGCGTGGATGGCATCAATGGAACCCTGTCTTGATTGCGGCTGCTTTACCGAGGGATCGACAAAATGACTTAATTATTCGACAACGCGCTCGATCAAGAGGGGGCAATACCCCAAGGCGCGGCCTTTGCACCCGTTGTGCTTTTTGGCGGCGTTCAAGCGCTTACAAGATCCGCAGAGATACATGCGCACTTGTTCCATGGCGATGAGCGGCACCGCTTCGCTGGCAAGCAGGCGCCCTGTCAGACTGATCAGATGTTCAATGTGTTCGCGCTCCACGTCATGCGCGTTCATTGAGTCCCGCCACACGCATCCCTGAGCGTGAGCGCTATTGAGCAATTCGCGAAAGGAAGGCGCACCGCCTGCAGAACGCTCCCCCACTACGCTGCATTGTCCGTGATCAGCCGCCATGATATCCACCTCCGAATAATGCACTGGTCACTGCGTCCGGCAAGGCGCGCGTCCATTTTTGTACGCGGTCCGCGGACGCCACTTTCGTGCATGCATGGACTGCATCGTAGTGAGGTGCTGGCCCCTGGTATATACGCAAGACGTGGTATTTTTTTCCGAACAGGTTTGCGCTAGTGTCGGCAGCGACGGTATGCGCTTGTCGACATCAGGTCGGTGTGCCAAAAACTGGGAGGTATGAAGTGCCCCAGATGGGCGCAGCGTTTCCCTGCCGAAACCGGCACATCGGTTTGCCGGACCGTCGCAACGAAAGGACATGGCAAACAATCTGGCGACGACAACGCTGACGCACACGAAAGCCGTCCCGGTGCAGGACATGCTGCCTTTCGAGCTTGAGTCGGCTGAGTGCATGGCGAACGCGGCCCAAGGTAAATCGACGACCCCGATAGGGCGCATCGTTGAAATACACGGGCCGGTGGTTGATGTTGTTTGTGAAATTTTGCCACCGCTGCACCGGGCATTGGAAGTTGCGCTTGATGGCACTCGTACAGTACTTGAAGTGCTGCATCATCTCGACCCGCACCAGGTGCGTGCGATTGCGCTGAGCCGCACGGCCGGCCTGAAGCGAGGCATGCCGGTGTTCGATACGGGAGCGCCGTTGCGCGTGCCAGTGGCGCAGGACTGTCTGGGGCGCTTACTTGATGTCTTTGGCAAGCCGCTGGATGGTGGCTTGCCGTTGACCGGCAAGCAATTCCGCGCTGTGCTGGCACCGCCGCCCAAGCTCTCCGATACCCTACCGTCGTCGGGCATTCTGGAAACCGGGATCAAAGTGATCGATCTGCTGTGCCCGTTCATTCGGGGCGGTAAGACCGGCCTCTTCGGCGGGGCTGGAGTCGGCAAGACCGTGCTGATCATGGAATTTATGCAGGCGGTGGCGTCGCTCCACGGTGGCGTGTCTGTGTTTGCCGGCGTCGGTGAGCGCATCCGCGAAGGTCACGAGTTATGGCGCGAGATGTCCGACAACGGTACGCTGGCCAATACCTTGCTGGTCTTCGGCCAGATGGATGAATCGCCCGGCGTACGCTTTCGTGTTGGCCTCGCGGCGTTGACCTATGCCGAATATCTGCGCGATACGCTGGGCAAGGAAGTGCTGTTTCTCATGGATAACGTTTTTCGCTTCGTCCAGGCCGGCTCGGAGGTATCGGGCTTGCTGGGGCGCATGCCGGCTACCGTCGGCTACCAACCCACGCTGCCGTCGGAAGTGGCGGAACTGGAAGATCGCATCGTCTCCAGCCGGTTCGGCAACATCACCTCGGTGCAGGCAGTCTATGTGCCCGCCGACGACATGACTGACCCGGCCGTTGGCGCGATTCTCGCCCACCTCGACACGCGGGTCATTCTCTCGCGCAGCCAGGCCGCCAAAGGCATCTATCCGGCGGTCGATCCGCTGGCTTCGGGCAGCAAACTGATGGATCGGCATTTCCTTGGCGATCGCCATTACAACGTCGCCCAAGGGGTGCGCGAAGCGCTAGCGCGCTATCGGGAACTGGAAGACATCATCACCATGCTGGGACTGGAAGAACTCTCGGAGGCCGACCGCCAGGTTGTCCAGCGCGCGCGGCGACTGCAACGCTATCTAACTCAGCCGTTCCACGCCATGACCGCCCAAAATGGCGGCCGGGGTGCTTCGGTACCACTGACGCAGACCCTGATTGACTGCGAAGCCTTTCTGCGTGGTGAGTACGACGACTTGCCCGAAGAGCGTTGCTACATGCGCGGTGCCATGGACGTGCGGCCATGAACAGCTTTATCGTGAATTTGCTGGCTGCCGATCGCAGTGAACGTATTGACGGGGTGATGAGCTTCGTTGGTGAAGACAAGAGCGGCAGCTTCGGTCTGCTGGCGAACCACGAACGCTTCATGACTGTGCTCGGTTTCGGCCTCGCGCACGTGTGCGGCAGCGATGGTCGCCGGGAATATCTTGGGTTCCCCGGTGGCTTGCTGTATTTCCTCGACAACGAGTGCCGCATTTCCACCCGACGCTACCTGCGCGACACCGATGTCACACGCATCGCCCAGGCGTTGAGCCACGAAATGCTGGAGGAAGAACGGGCTCTGGACGAGACGCGACGCAAACTGCATCGCCTCGAAGCGGAAATGCTGAAACGGCTCGCCGAACTTGGAAGGGATTGACGCTTATGCAAAACGGCGAACACTTGCGCGAACATTTGCGCGAAACCATCGAGAAGCAGGCCGGGCGTCTGGCGCGAGCGCAACAGGAGCGGCCTACCTTGCTGGCGCAAACCGTGTTTCTCGGCACACTGGCGCTGCTGTTCGTGGTGCCTGTTGTGGGCGGCGCTTATCTCGGCCGCTGGATCGACAGCCAACTCGCCGGATATTCCTACCGCTGGACCATCAGCCTGCTGATCACCGGGCTGATGGTGGGCGGCTGGAACGTTTATCTCTACATCCAGAAGCACTGAACTGAACGCGCTGACATGGGCAAGCCGGAACTCCTTCAATTACTGATCTTTCATCTCGGCCCGGTGAGCATCGGCCCGACCGTGCTCACCACGTGGCTGCTGATGGCTCTGCTGACCGGGATCGCCTGGTTCGGCACCCGCAAATTACGCGTGGACAATCCTTCGCGCCTGCAAACAGCGTTGGAAGGCGCATTGCTCGCCCTGCGACAGGCCATCGAGGACGTCGCTCCCGGCCACGCCCGTCGCCTGCTGCCGTTCATCGGCACCCTGTGGCTCTTCATCGCAGCCGCGAACCTGATCGGTCTGGTGCCCGGCCTGCGCTCACCGACCGGTGATCTGTCGCTGACGGTCGCGCTAGCACTGATGGTCTTTCTCGCCGTGCATTGGTTCGGCATCCGCAGCAATGGCCTCAAGGCGTATCTGCGTCACTATCTTGATCCAAACCCGGTGCTGCTGCCCTTCCACCTGCTGGGCGAGGTCACGCGCACATTGGCACTGGCCGTCCGTCTTTTCGGCAACATGATGAGCCTGGAAATGGCGGCCTTGCTGGTGCTGCTGGTGGCGGGCTTTCTGGCACCGGTTCCGCTGTTGATGCTGCATATCGTCGAGGCGCTGGTTCAGGCCTACATCTTCGGCACCTTGGCACTGGTGTATGTCGCCGGGGCGTTGCAATCCCATGGAATTGAACAAAGGAGCAAATGATGGATAAATTGACCTGGTTTTCGTTGCTATCCACGGGTGGCGCCTTATTTGCAATCGCCATCGGCATCATCTTTCCGGCACTGGCGATGGGGCGCGCCATTGCCCAGGCACTCGACGCGCTGGCACGTCAGCCGGAAGCTGAAAAAGCAATCACGCGCACGCTGTTCATTGGCTTGGCGATGATCGAATCGCTGGCCATCTATGTGTTGGTGATCGTGCTGATCGTGTTATTCCGCAATCCCCTGCTTGAATACGTCCTGAAGTAGTCGCGCCATGGAATTCGAGTGGACCACCGTCGTCCTGGAAATGCTCAATTTCCTGGTGCTGATTTGGCTGCTGAAGCGCTTCTTCTATCGGCCGGTGCTGGCCGTCATCGAAAAGCGCCGCGCTGCCAGTGAAAGAATCATTACCGACGCCCAAGCGCAGCGGCAAGCGGCCGAGGCACTGAAAGGCGAATATGAGCAGCAACTGGCGCAATCGGCCAAAGAGCGCGAATTGGCCATGGCACGGCTGGACGAGGAAATTGCCGCGGAGCGGGTGCGACGTCTCGAGATTGTTGAGCTTGAAACGCAAGCCGATCGCCAACGTAGGCAAATGCTCGATGCGCGAGAGGCCGGCGAACGTAAGACCGCCATGGAGCGCGACGCCGTGGCGATCGCCGGCCGCTTTGCCAGACGCTTTCTGGAACGCCTGGCCAGCCCGGAGCTGGAAGTGAAACTGGTCGATCTGGCCTTGGCCGAGCTGCAAGCCACGCCATCGGAAACGCTTGCTGAGCTACGCCTGGCCCTGCGTGATCCCGCCGTGACGATCAGGGTCATCACTGTCTATCGACTGGGCGACACGCAGCGCACAGCCTTCGCCACTGTCCTTGGCGGGCTCGCCGAGCGCGAGCTAGCGCCACTGTTTCAGGAAGACGCTTCGCTCAAGTCCGGGCTTTGCCTGTTGGTTGGTTCCTGGGTGTTGATGGCGAATTTACGCGACGAACTCAGCTTCTTCTCCAGTGCGCTCGAACGTGACTGAACCCGGCCTGGTCGAACGACTGGCGCAACGGGTTGATAACTATCGCCTGGGGCTGCGACTAGGCGAGAAGGGCCGGGTGGCCTCGGTCGGTGATGGCATTGCCTGGGTGTTTGGCCTGCCGTCGGCGGCGGTTGATGAAATTCTGCACTTCGAAGACGGTAGTCGCGGAATGGTGTTCGAACTGCAAAAAGAGCGACTTGGCGTTATCGTGCTCGACCCGGAGGCGCGAATCACCTCTGGATCCATGGTATCCCACAGTGGCGAGCGACTGGAAATTGGGGTGGGTGACGCCCTGCTTGGGCGTGTGATCGACCCTTTGGGCATTCCGCTCGACGGCTTGCCCACCGCAGCCATGAAGGACTACGTTGCCCTAGAGAGCGCATCGCCTCCCATCGTCGCCCGCGACTTCGTCAATCGCCCGCTTCACACCGGGACCAAGGTCATCGACACGCTGATCCCCATCGGACGCGGGCAGCGTCAGTTGATCATCGGTGACTCCGGCACCGGCAAGACCTCGCTGGCGCTGGATACGGTGGTGGCACAGGTGGGCCAAGGAGTGAAATGTGTTTATGTGATGATCGGCCAGAAACGCTCGGAGGCGGCCAACGTCATCGACGTGCTACGGCATCACGGTGCGCTGTCCTACACCACAGTAGTCGTTGGTGAAGCCACCGCCACGCCGGGCATGAAGTATCTCGCCCCCTTTGCCGGCTGCGCCGTGGCGGAGGGCTGGATGCGCCGTGGCGAAGATACCCTGGTGATCTATGACGATCTCAGCACCCATGCCCGCGCCTATCGGGAACTGTCATTACTGATGCACCGGCCACCGGGGCGCGAAGCCTACCCCGGCGATATTTTCTACCTGCACGCGCGCCTGCTTGAGCGCGCCACCCGATTGGCGGTGTCGCATGGCGGCGGCAGCCTGACCGCGCTGCCCATTGTCGAAACCGAAGAAAGCGAAATCGCCGCCTACATCCCGACCAATCTGATTTCGATCACCGATGGCCAGATCTACCTTGACCGCCGCTTGTTCGCCGCCGGAATCTTGCCGGCGGTCGACGTGCCGCTCTCGGTCTCACGCATCGGCGGCAAGGCCCAGCATCCGCGCATCCGAGAGGAAGCAGGGCAAATGAAGCTCGACTATCTGCAATTTCTCGAACTTGAAGTGTTCACGCGTTTTGGCACCAAGCTGGAGCCCGGCACCGAGGCCAAGATCCGCCGTGGCAGGTTATTGCGCGAGATTCTTAAACAGGAACGTCTTTCACCCCTGTCGGCAAACTTTCAGCTGGCATGGCTGGTCGCCTTTAACGCAGGCGTGTTCGACAGCGTTGAATTGAAGGCCATACCTACTGCACTGGGCAGAATTGCCGCTGGCCTCGCCATCGACTCACCGGCGCTGGAGGCCGGGCGCGACGAATGGCTTGGCTGGATTGGTCGCTCTCTGGCGCCGCTCCCGGGTAATCCGTCGTGAGCAGCCTGGCCGAACTCTCCCGGCGGCTGGGTCGCCTCAAGGAAATCAGCAGCATCATGACAGCGATGAAAAGCCTGTCACTCGTGGAAACCCACAAGCTGGCCCGCTTCATCACTTATCAACGCCGGATGCTGGCCAACATCGAGGCGGCCGCCGCTGATTTTCAGCAATTTTTTCCACTGCCCGCCGCACCCGGCGAAACGCAAACTATCGTGCTGCTGATCGGCTCGGAGCGCGGGTTCTGCGGCAACTTTAACGATCGCGTGCTGGCGACGCTGGAGGCACTGCCGCAGTGGCCCACTCCACCACGCTTGGTGGCGGTCGGACATCGACTGGTGACCAAGCTTGCAGCGTATCCGCAGGTGACGGAGCAGATCGATGGCCCGACGGTGACCGAAGATGTGCCCGCCGTGCTCGGGCGGCTGATGGATGCGTTGCACGCAGGGCATCGTCAGGGGTCCGCAACTGCGGTGGCACTGTACGGCTTGGCTCACGATCTGGCTGGCGAACTGCGCCTGAAACAACTGCTGCCGCTGCCGGTGTTGCCGGTGCACCTATCGCCATCGATCACGCAGGCACCCCAACTTAACCTTGCGCCCGCCGAGTTCCTCACAGAATTGCTCGATCAGTACCTGCTGGCGGCCTTGCATGGCTTGTTGTACGAGTCCTTGGCGGCGGAAAACCGACAGCGTCTGGCGCACATGGAAAACGCCTTGGCGCGCGTCGACGAAACGCTGGCCGGTTTGGCGTTGAAACGCAATGCCCTGCGCCAGGAAAAAATTGTTGAGGAAATCGAGGTGATGCTGGCGGGGAAGATGGCGTTCAGCCGTTCGGTTTAATGAATGCGTGGCTAAATGAAAGACACAGAGCCGCCTTTCATATACCCGGGATGCGGTATTTTTTCTCCGACAAATTTGCGCTAGTGTCGCCACGACGGCTCCCACTCGTTGGCTTGAAGTCGGCGCTGGTGGGGCGGCGCTTTGTCTTGGTCAAAGCAGATAAGCGGTGCGATAGGTTGCGATAGCGAAACGACATGACAAAAAGTCCGGCTACAAAACCAGTGACACACACGAAAAGCATCTCGGTGCTGGATATGGCGTTCTTTGAGCTTGAGTCGGCGGAACGCATGGCGAACATTGGCCCCCTGATCATCATCAAACCGCCAGCAGGCTGGAGTGGTCGGCGCTTTGCCGACGCTCTGATGGCCCGAATGATGAAACAGGGCGTTGGTGAACCCTTCAATCTGGTGTACCGATCCTTCACGCAGTGGCAGTTGCCGCGACTCGAAACCTGCCCCGAAATTGATCTGCGCCAGCATTGTCGCAGGCTCACCCTGCCGGCGCCCGGCACGCGCAAGGCCTTGTTCAATCTCGTGTGCAAGCTCCACGTCAAGCGGCTGTCCCATGCGCGGCCGCTGTGGGAGTTTTATCTCATTGACGGGCTGCAAGATGGGCGTGTCGCGATCTATGGCAAGGTGCATCACGGACTGATCGATGGCCTGAGCTTCATTGAAGTGCTGTCGCAGGGACTGGAAACCAAACCAGGGTCGGACGTCGTGCGCGCGCCCTGGCAGGGCCTGCCTTCCGCATCAAGCACTGCGCGCAAACCTCAGGCGGTGTCGTCGGACGCACTGCATTTGACGAGGCAGATGTTGGGTGCCAGCCTGTCGGTCGCCGCGTTTTCACGCTTGTTGGTCAAGCAGGCATTGCACACACTGGATGTGGCCGACGGCGCACCCCTGCCTTTTGTTCATACGGGTGACACCTTGATGGCGCCGCCGTCGATCAAGCGCAGTTTTTCCTACTGCGTGCTGCCCTTGCGCGCGCTCAAAGCCTTCGGTAAGGCGCACGGTGCCACGGTCAATGACATTTTGCTGACGGTGGTCGACATGGCGCTGAATCGTTATTTGAATGAACATCAGCCTGACCACCCGCGCCTGCCGCTGGTGGCAGACATGCCGGTGGCCCTGCGCGGCGGAGCTGACGGTGCGGGCGGCGGCAACCGTATCGCGGCCATGCAAATCCCCCTGGGCGCCCCGAATGACGATCCGATCGAGCGCTTGCACGAGATCTGCCAACATGTCGGTGCCACCAAGGACCAGATCAAGGGTGAGTCGGCGGCGGCCTTGATGATCTATACCACCGTCGTGCATAGCATTCAGGCGCTGACCGAACGGCTGGGTCTGAAGCACGCGCCGACACTGGCCAACATGATCATTTCCAATCCCTTCGGCCTGCCTCGAAAAGCCTATATCGGTGGCGGCGAGGTGGAAATGGCGCTTCCTGTCTCGGTACTGCTGCCCGGCCAGTCGCTGAACGTCACCGCAGTCACGTATCACACCGGCTTGCAGATTGCCTTCCTTGGCCTGGCCGCGCCTATGCCCGATATCCAGAAGCTGGCCGACTACACCGAGAGCGCCTTTGTCGAGTTGCGTGCCTGTCGCTGACGAGTGATGCGCATTTACTGAAAACCCCACTGACGGCAGGCCGATAGCGCCATGACCCCCACCCCATCTCAGTCACCCCCGTCAGCGGATGCCGCAGCGAAAGTCCTGAGCCTGGTCGATACCCTGCTGGCAGAAACGCATCCATCGTATCCGGCGCATGCACGTCTTGACAGCTCGCTGGAAC
This sequence comes from uncultured Propionivibrio sp., assembly GCA_964484585.1. Lineage (GTDB taxonomy): Bacteria > Pseudomonadota > Gammaproteobacteria > Burkholderiales > Rhodocyclaceae > JADKHX01. The sequence goes on from CAZAGR010000040.1 coordinate 10,359, forward strand.
GCGATCTGGGTTTCGATAGTTTGAGTCGTGCGGAACTGCTAATGCGTGCGGGTGCTGCCTTCGGCGTCCAGCTTGCCGACGAGGCGCTGAGTGAAGTCGAGACACCCGCTGATCTGGTGCGCGTCCTGATCAGCGCCGCAAGCACCGCCACTTCGGCGGCTCCAGCGGCTCCAGCGGCCCCGGCGGGCGCAAGCGAGGCGTCGTTGCGCGTGCAACTGTCCGCGATCGAGAATTCGTCGGCAGTACCGACCAGCGCACGCACGCTGGTCGATGTGCTGGCCTGGCACGCCAGCGTGCATCCCGAGCGCGAACACCTGCTTTTCTACGCCAGTCAGGAGCGCACCGAACCCATGAGCTACGGCGGCCTGCTCAAGGCCGCGCAGGAGATCGCCAGCGGTCTGGCGGCAGAAGGGCTACAAGCGGGCGAGGCGGTTGCGCTCATGTTGCCAACGTCTTTGGAATTTTTCCACGCCTTTTACGGCATCCTGCTTGCAGGCGGCGTGCCGGTGCCCTTGTATCCACCGGCGCGCATGGCGCAGATTGAAGACCACCTGCGTCGCCAAGCCGGAATCCTGGATAGCTGCCAGGCCGTCATGCTGATCACAGTGGTGCAGGCCAAGCCACTTGCGCGCCTGCTGCAAGTTCAGGTAGCCAGCCTGCGGCGCGTAGTCACTGCATACGAGTTGCACCGCGACGCGGCGGGCTTCGTCATGCCGACGCTTGCGGCCGATGCCGTCGCGCTGCTGCAATACACCTCAGGGAGTACCGGCAAACCGAAAGGCGTGGTGGTCACGCATGCCAATCTGCTGGCCAACATTCGCGCCTGGACACAGGCCGACGCGCTGGCGCTGCACAATGCGGCCAGAGTGCACATCCTGACCCACTGCGGCGAGCCGGATCTGAGTCGCCGACCGCCGCTACAGTGACGCGCATGCGGCATCCATCCTTGGCCGTCACGGCCTGTCTGCAGCATCAGTCCCCATGTCAACGTACGCTGATCGCGGTATTCCCATGCACGGCGAATGGAGGTAGTGTAACGGCGTCGAATGAGGAGGTGATCATGAAAACATGGACTATTTGTTTCAAGGTTGCGGCCACTCTGTTGATGGTGGTCGCTGGTTATGCGAGTGCTGCGGGCAAGGGGGGCGTTGATCCCGGCAAGCAGGAGTTTTTGGGCAAGTGTGCGATGTGTCACGGTCAGAGTGGGAAAGGTGACGGTGGCATCACCGATTTGTTGAAGAAAGCCCCGGCAGACTTGACGGTGCTCACAAAAAACAACGGTGGCGTCTTTCCGTTCGACCGGGTTTATACGGTGATCAACGGACGCGAGGTAGTCAAGGGCCACGGTGAACGCGATATGCCGATTTGGGGGGATGTCTACAGTGCCGAGAGAACGCGCGCTGCCGAGTATTACGTTGATGTTCCCTACGATATGGAAATGTATGCGCGGGCGCGCATTCTGGCGTTGATCGATTATCTGAATCGATTGCAGTCCAAGTAGCGGGCGCTTGGATTCGGCTGATTTGGAGTGTGGGAGTCGCGACAGAGCCCGGGTTCCGCGTCGCCTGCACATCTGCGTGACGGGGATTCGGCCGTGAACAGGTGATTGTGATGATCAGGGCGTGGGTCGTCGCGTGGT
>CAZAGR010000041.1:0-3303 GCA_964484585.1 uncultured Propionivibrio sp.
ACGTAGCGCTCCTGGCTCTCGTTGCACCAGATTTCCTTGGGCGCCAGGCCGCTTTCCTCCAGCGGCACCTTGCTCAGGTCGAACCGGGCACCCTTGCCTGCCCCATCCACAAGCTCGGGCATGGCGTTGGACAACCCCCCGGCACCTACGTCGTGAATTGACAATATGGGATTACTCGCACCCATTTGCCAGCACCGATCAATCACCTCTTGAGCCCGTCGCTGGATTTCCGGATTTCCACGTTGCACCGAAGCAAAATCCAGGTCCGCCGTATTGCTTCCTGTGGCCATTGACGAGGCCGCACCGCCGCCGAGACCAATCAACATTGCCGGTCCGCCGATCTGGATCAGCAGAGTACCGGCCGGAAACTGCACCTTGAACGAATCAACGGCAGCAATGTTGCCAACCCCACCGGCCAACATGATGGGCTTATGGTAGCCCCGCATTTCGCCTGCAAACTCCTGCTGAAACGTTCGAAAGTACCCAGCCAGATTAGGTCGGCCAAATTCATTATTGAACGCCGCAGCCCCAATGGGACCTTCAATCATGATATCCAGTGCGGAGGCAATGCGTTCGGGCTTACCGTAGTCGGATTCCCACGGCTGCAAGAATCCGGGGATACGCAAATCCGACACGCTGAATCCGCACAATCCTGCCTTGGGTTTGGAGCCCCGCCCCGTCGCTCCTTCATCCCGAATCTCGCCACCCGAACCGGTTGCGGCTCCGGGAAACGGTGAGATAGCCGTTGGATGATTATGGGTTTCCACCTTGACAAGAAGATGCGTCAACTGCTCATGGTAGCCATACTGCCCCGCAGCATCCGGGTAGAAACGCCGGATCGACGCTCCCTCGAGAATCGATGCATTATCTGAATAGGCAACGATCGTACCTTGCGGATTCGCCTTGTGCGTTTCGCGAATCATGCCAAACAAGGAAAGCGGCTGGTCTTCACCATCGACCGTCCAGCTTGCGTTAAAAATCTTGTGACGACAGTGTTCTGAGTTGGCTTGGGCAAACATCATGAGCTCAACGTCGGTTGGATTTCGCCCCAGACGAATGAAATTATCCATGAGGTAGTCAACTTCGTCCTCGGACAATGCAAGACCCAAACCAACGTTGGCGGCGACCAGTGCGCTCCTGGCGACATTTAAAATATCAACATGACTCAGCGGTTGAGGCTCAACGTGCCGAAACAAAGCCTCAGCGTCCGCGATATGATCAAGCACGGACTCGGTCATGCGATCGTGACACCCTATCGCCAGCGCCGACTTTTCTCCCTCGTATCCGGAAAAATGAAATGCAGTGCCGCGCTCAATTCGCCGCACCTGCGCAAAACCACAATTACGCGCAATTTCCGTAGCTTTGGATGACCACGGGGAGATTGTGCCCAAGCGCGGGACAACCAACGCCAGATCGCCGCGCAACTCATCATCCAAGCGCGCAGGAATACCCAACAAGTCCTTGAGCCTAGACTCTTCTGGAGGACTAAGCGCCTCAGCCAGTTCGACAAAGTACCAATGCTCGGTACTGACAATGACGTCGGGCGAAACTGCTCTCAGTGCAAACTGAAGGGAACTAAGGCGCGCCACCGAAAGGGCGGCAGTGCCACGTAATGCGATGAACTCAGCCATGATCAAGGTAACGGGAGGCAGTCAGAACGGGCAGAACGAGGCCCCATGCCGGCGCGAATTATAGCGAGCGACCGGTACCAAAGGCCGACCAATGAATCAGCGATAAATTGGTCGCGTCGGGCCTTGCCGAGGTCCCGCTCGGTTCCCGCTTGGGTCGAGATTGAATTCGATTTACGTCGGCGCCTGCGCTTGAATTGGTACGTAAACAGTGCCGAAAGTTCAAGTCACGCTGCGCCCGACGGACCAGGCGGTTTGCGCCCGCCAGGTTTGGAATGTTTGCGCGTTCCGGGACCGCGTTTCCAGTTACTGCCACCCCCCGGATTGCCGCCCCCTCCGCCGGCGCCGCCTCCGCCGCCTCTCTGACCCTGCGACCGGTCATTTCCCCGCGGCGTTTCAGCGCCGATACGATTCCCCGGCGCCAATTGAACTTCGAGCTCAATTATTTCATCCCATTGCGGGTCAGTACGCACACTCTCGGGCACAGAGAGTAATTCCCTGAGTCTCCGCCGCGGATCAACCGTTGGCGTTTGATCTGGAGTGGGCAGCGTGGCCGGCGGATTTTGATTATCGACTTGATCCATAGGGGTATTATCATCCAAGTTAGCCAGTTTGCGCAGGCGCAGCTCGAATTTCCGCGCAGACTGTTCGGACATCATTTTACGGAAAACCAAACGCAGTCATGACGATTTGGAAGAAATGCTTTCACCGCTAGCCATCGCCACCTGGATTTCCTTCTGCATCCCTTGGGCGGAGCCCAAGTTGGCGGCTGCGCTGGCGCATGCCGGCTCAGAAGGCACGCCTTACCTCGTGAGTTACGTATCCGGTCAGGTGATTACAGGCAAGACCATCGGAGAAATCCTCGCGCATCTGCGCACACAAAAGGTGACCGAAGAACGCTATGTTGGCTTGCTTCAAATTCCACAAACAAGCTTGAACGCCATGCGAATCGACGCGCAGGAGGCAGTGACCACCTGCCGAAATTTGGAGATTGGCTACTCCTTGTATGCAAAAGCCTATGAGCGCGCTCAGGCGACAGAGAAGTCACCTTGGAAGACAACGGCGCTGGCGTTCAACTATTTCCGCAGTGGCAAAAAAGTCGCGGACACGCCTTATTCGCAGAAAGCGGTTGAATACCTTAGAAACAGTCCATTGATCGAACCGGCGCCGCTGAACAGTCCATTGCGATATGCAATTGTTGCCACATGGTCGGCAGAATTGGCGATCGGACAGCGCGGTTACGAAGGAAGCACGACAACGTCCTTGCTGACCGAGTCGCGCCTGATAGCTGACTGGGCGAGGAAACAGAACTAGTCAAAGCCAAGGAAACTGCAGAGGTATTGACAGGGAAATAAAATTACATAAATTTCAAGTACTTAGACTTAAGCGTCTCGAAATGTTATGATACTGCCTCCGACAACCCTTGCCCGAGAGTCGATGCATGTCTGAAACCGCCTTCTGTTACCACTGCCGAACCCACCACCCAAAAGAGGAAATGCGACTGATCGACACCAAAGCCGGGAAACGCTGGCGGTGCATTCGTAGCATTGAAGCCACCAAAAAAGGGCGACTTGAACGCGAAGCATACGGTCGCCAAGTCACCGCCATGAACAAGGCCGAAGCACAGCGAAAGGCCAAGCTGGTACTAAATGGTAGAGTGGCCAATCCTTGATTG
>CAZAGR010000041.1:3403-5510 GCA_964484585.1 uncultured Propionivibrio sp.
ACAACGCCGAGCCACGATCCACCCGCTCGGCATTTTTTTACCTAAATTCGCGCACAATGGAGGGAATGTCACCATGAGCGAAATCATCGTTCGTCGCAATCACGGAATGACTCTCAAGAAAGCCCGCGCAGCCGGGGAACAGATTGCCGCCGAACTTGCGGAAGAGTTTGACTTTAACTATGAATGGGATGGCAACACGCTAAATTTTCGTCGCATGGGCGTGTCAGGAACAATCGTCGTGGAAAAGAAATCTCTGGAAATCAAGGCGAAAGTCGGCCTGTTGCTGCGGCCGATCCAGTCACGCATCGAGCGTGAAATTCATCGATTCTGTGACGAGAAGTTCGGTACGGCCGAATCCGGGCACTGATCGGGCATAAAAAGCGCGTCAGCGCCGGGAAGCCAAGTCAATGCCCGGCTCCCCACAGCACCTTGCCTGGAATCACTTCAATGAGTTAACCAAAGCAATGTACTGCTTCATTGCATCCGCACTGGCGGTGCCTTTGACTTCAGCCCACGCATCGAATTTTGCTCGACCGACCATGTCAGTGAACCCTGGACGCTTGCCTTCGACATCGCCACTGGATCCCTGCTTGTAAAGCGCATAAAGCTTAAGCATCACATCGTTGCCAGGACGCTCGGAGAGCGTCTTCGAGGCCGCCGCCGCGGCTTCAAATTTTTCGTTGATCGAACTCATATTCTCCTCCTGTATAAACGTTGAACTACGAACTGAAAATTTGCTGACACTATGCCGTCAGATATTCTTTCGAAATCTCTTTAAACCAATCACGCGCTCCACCCACCATGTAGGGAGCCACCAGCGACATGGCCTGGTAGGCGCCTCTCGCGAGCGCGTCGCCATCTACCGGTCGGCGCGGGTCGCGCACGAATTCAAAAGATAGCCAATACGTCGCAAGCACCGTCATATTGACTGCCAAAGTCTGAATCTCTGCCTTGGTCGCCTGCATCGAACCGGTCGCAACCAAGCCATCGCAGATCAGCGCGGCGGTCTTGACCTTGTGTGCCATGATTCTTTTGAATTGTATTTCCAATACCCGGTTGCGTGACAACAACTCATTCAGATCGCGATAGAGAAAGCGGAATCCCCAGATATTTTCAAACACCAGATGGAGAAATAACCAAAGATCCTCGACATCCGGAATCCGGAGCGCAGGCGCGCCAAGCGTTTCATCAATGGCTTTGAGGAAATCCGCGAACAAGGTTTCAATGATCTCATCCTTGCTGCGGAAGTGGTAATAGAGGTTGCCAGGACTGATCCCAAGCTCATCGGAAATCAATTGTGTAGTGACATTTGGCTCGCCAAAGGCGTTAAAGAGCACCAGAGATGTCTCGAGTATCCGCTCCCGTGTTCGACGTTTTGGTTTGCGTTCCATTTCTCGCCTCCGATTCTGATCGGAGGATAGCATTTCCATGGCGAACTCCGTATCCATGATTGCCGGTTTGCTTGGCAACGCAGAACACTTTGAAACTCAACATCCGAGATGCCGCTTTCCACATGACCATGCACCAATGCAAACGGCAGATGCCGAAGCATCTGCCGTTCGATCACAAACCGACTATTGCGGACTAGGCCGGTAGGACCTTTCGTGCGGGTGCCTTCTTGCTTGGCGCCGCCGAACTGCGCGTCGCCGACTTGACGGCAACAAGCTTTATTTTTTCGAGTTCAGTTGCTACTTTCGCCACTCGGCGCGACAGCGCATCGATATCATGCTTGGTAGCGACACCGAAACGTCCGAGGGCATCCGAGGTCCGATCTTCGAGCAGTTGCCCCAGCTTGCCCCAGCCAGCAACGGCCTTATCGGCGAGTTCAATGCGTGTATCCGCTAACTTGTTCACCACGTTCAGTTTGCCGGCAACCGTACCAGCGGCATCGCGTACTTTCCCTTGCAACAGCTTTCCTTCCGAAACCAGAGCGCCGAATACCTTGTTGCCTTCGCGCTGCGCTTTTGAAAACGCCCCCAAACCAGCCATCCAGATATCTTCTGCAGAGTCCCTCACCATATCAGCAAGATTCACTTCGACTTTCTTGGTTTTCTTCGTTGCCATACCTAACTCCTTCAAAAACTCAAAATTGAATAGATTGAGAATA
>CAZAGR010000041.1:5610-11971 GCA_964484585.1 uncultured Propionivibrio sp.
TTTGACTGCGGCCGTTTTCTCCACCAAAGCCGTCAGTCGGTCAATGCGCTGAACGAGAAGGTCAATTTCCTTGCGAGTGGGGACACCCAAACTGCCAAGCGCACGGGCAACCCGGCTTTCAAACACTTGTTCCAGCTTGTCCCACGTACCGGTCGCTTTATTAGCCATTTCGGTCACCCGCAAAGTCGCCATCTTGCTACGAGTCTTTTCCTGCAACACTTCGCCTTCGTGGACCAATGCCTCAAAAACCTTGTTGCCTTCCTGTTGCGCCTTTGCAAACGCTCCCAAGCCAGCGTTCCAAATCTGTTGCGCCGACTCTCTTACCTTGTTAGCGGCCTGACTATCGGATCCAGCGCCCTTTTTTTCCTGCTTCCTAGCCATATCCATTCCTCCAGATTGTTTTGACATGCACGTTGATGCGGAGAAGTCTAATGAGGCAATTTAGAGAAAGCACACTAAACTCCTGATGTACTGGTTCCAAATTCAGGAATCTCGTATTCGTTTGCCTCATGTAGTTGCGCAATGTGCCCTTGTCCCCTTGATTTTTTCAGAAAGCATCCATCCCGCCATGTCTCGCCGTTCCGCCAGCGCCGACTTTTCCAGCCTCGATTCGATGGACAACTATTCTCTGGGCGAGCAGCTGACGGCGCTCGTCCGACAGGCGCGAGAACAGCGCCGGACGAATGCTGGAAATGACAATGCAACAGACAATCTCCGCCTGAAATCTTACCAAACGGCCCGTCTTGCGCAACGTCACGCCGATCTGCATGGCAACCCGCGCTACCGTCCTGCTGTCGATTTTTTTCTGACTGACGTCTACAGCCCCAAGGACTTCTCAACACGGGATGTCGAACTGGCGCGCGTTGTTCCACTGATGGTTCGAATGTTGCCCAATCGTGCCTTGGCAACCCTCGTAAACGCTGTCCGCATGGACGCACTCACTGAATCGCTTGACGCCGACATGGTCAATGCCATGCGACGGGTTGGTTCCAAGTCATCCATCACCGCCGACAGCTACGCGCGTGCCTACAAACTTTGTGCCCGCGCAGCCGACCGCGAACGACAGATCACGTTGATCCGTGACATCGGTCAGGCACTTGACTGGCTGCGGCGCGTTCCGATGCTGAAACCCACTCTGCGCATGATGCGCACTCCCGCGCGCTACGCCGGTTTTGAAAATCTCCAGTTTTTCCTCGAGAATGGCTACGCAGCCTTCTACCATATGGGCGGGGCAAGCGAGTTTCTTGACACCATCGTGTCGCGCGAACTTGAGTTTTCGCGGCAAAATTTTTCCCGCTGAGCGGAGTCGGCTTTCCGGCATGTTCCACGTACCCCATCGCCAGCCCGCACACCTGAAGCCGCACCAGCGCTTTCCCTTACAAGCAATTACGATCTGTTTTGCAATTCCCTGGCAATCGACGCATTAAAATGCGCCGTTGTTGCAAACTTTCCACGGAGATTTGAAATGAAGCGTTTCCTGACACTTATGTTTTGCGGCTTTCTGACTTTGGCCGTGAGTTCCACATTTGCCGCCCCGCTGGAAGCTGGCCGAGACTACACACTGATCGACCCGCCACAACCACCGTCGACCGCCGGCAAGATTGAGGTCATTGAATTCTTTTCCTATGGCTGCCCACACTGCAGCGATTTCAACCCTTTAATTACAGAATGGGCCGCAAAACTGCCCAAAGACGTCGTGTTCCGCCGCGTGCCGGTCGCCTTCAATCGTCCGCCCTGGGTACGCCTGGCCAGCATTTTCTACGCGCTGGAAGCAACGGGCAACCTCGAGAAGCTGGACGCCGCAGTATTCAATGCCATTCACGGCGAACGTGTCAATTTCAATAGTGACGAAGCCATCATCAACTGGGCGGCGAGCAAGGGTGTCGATCCCAAGAAAATGGCCGACGCGCTCGGCTCGTTCAGCATCCAGAGCCGGCTAAAGCGGGTTGATCAAGAATCTGCTGCGTATCGCATTACCGGCGTTCCTGCAATCGCGGTCAATGGTCGCTACCTTGTTAACAATGCCGCCGCGCCCAGCTACGCGGCACTGCTGCCGCTCATCGACTCAGTGATTGCCAAGGCACGCAGCGATAGCAGCCGCAAGTGACTGCAAGCGCGCCATTCCTATTTAACCGAGAGTCTGGACGGCTTCTGGCCGGAATAGGGCTGGCCGGCATCGCATTGGTGATCGGTGGCATCTTCATGGCGCAGACGATGAATCTTGCCGCCTGCCCGCTGTGCATTTTGCAGCGCATGATTTACATCCTGCTATCCCTTGAATCCCTGTTGATACTGGTGTTTGTCCGCAACGCACCGATGGTGTTTCCAGCCAGCTTGATGGTTGCAGTTACCGCCGCGACAGGCGCCGGAATCGCCGGCTATCAAACATGGATACAACGATTTGCCCCCATGGTCAGCTGCACTGCCGACCAACCTTGGTGGGAACAGTTGGTCAACTGGGCGGGCAGCTTACTGCCGCTGTTGTTCGAGGCCACCGGACTGTGCAGTGAAGCCGGTTGGAAGTTCCTCGCGCTGTCGATCGCCGAGTGGTCGCTGCTGATTTTCTCCGCAATGACTCTGGCAGCGCTGCGGGCGGCGTGGTCAGCAAAACGCTGACTCTGAGTAACGTCTCGAACTCGAACGACTTACCCTATGGCGCTGACACCACTGATCGAGCTCACCCGCGGCGACACCGTGGAATGCCAACACCTGGGTGTGATTGCCGTCGTCGATTCCAAGGGCACGTTGCGCGCCAGCGCGGGGAATCCGGATTGGCTGACCTTCCCGCGCTCCACGCTCAAGGCCTTTCAGGCCTTGCCTCTGCTTGAGGCGGGAGGGCACCGCGACTTCGGCTACTCCAGCGAACACATTGCAATGCTTTGCGCCAGCCATAATGGCGAGGCGATCCATGTTGCGCGTGTGGATGAAATGCTTAAAAAAGTCGGCGCTAGCTACACGGCGCTCGAATGCGGATGTCACGTTCCGGCGCTGTATTCTTACTTTGATACGGCCCCACCTCCCGGCCTGGCTTACGATGAACGCCACAACAACTGCAGCGGCAAGCATGCCGGCTTCCTCGCCTACTGCGTGCAGCACGGACAGCCCATGGCCAACTATGTGGCGATCGATCACCCGCTGCAACAAGCCATTCGCCGCGATGTCGCACGTGTCGTCGGCATGAGCCCTGATGCGCTGAAAGTCGGCATTGACGGCTGCTCTGCGCCAAACTTTGCCATGCCTGTGTCAAAAATTGCCTATGGATACGCGCGTCTTGCCAGCGGCATTCACGATACCGAGTTTGGTGCCAGTTTCGAATCCTTATCCAATGCCATGATCGCCCATCCTGAGCTGGTTTCAGGAAGCCGTCGCAACGATCTCGCCTTCATGCGCGCCGGGCGCGGCGACTGGATCAGCAAGGTCGGCGCCGATGGCGTTCAGGCCATCGGCAGCAAGAGCCGGCGCGAGGGCTTCGCCATCAAAATTATCGACGGCAACAAGGCCGCGCTGTTCGCCGCAAGCATTGAAGTACTCGATCAACTTGGCTGGCTGGATGGTACGCAGCGCGCCGAGCTCGCGCCGTGGCGTGCTGCCACCATCACCAATGCCCGCGGCCTGCATGTCGGTACGCGTCGCCCTGCGTTTACGTTGCAGGCAGCCAAATGAGAAAGTTAACCACATCATGAACGCGAACATCAGCATCATCGGCGCGCCAACCGACATTGGCGCGGGCAGTCGCGGCGCCAGCATGGGGCCGGAAGCACTTCGCGTTGCCAACATCGTTCCGGTGCTGCAGAGCCACGACTTGAACGTCAGCGATCGGGGCAATTTATCAGGCCCCACCAACCCCTGGCTGCCGGCTATCGATGGCTATCGTCACTTGAATGAAGTGGTGATCTGGAATCAGGCCGTCCACGAGGCCGTGCATGCCGAACTGGTGCTCGGGCAATTACCAATCCTGCTGGGCGGCGATCACTCGCTGGGGATCGGATCCATCAGTGCAGTGGCACGACATTGCCGGACCGTCGGCAAAACCCTGCGCGTATTGTGGCTCGACGCTCATGCTGACTTCAATACCAGCGTGCTCACACCCAGTGGAAATATTCACGGCATGCCGGTCGCCTGCCTTTGCGGCCACGGCCCGCGCGCCCTGATAGAAATCGGCGGCGTTGTGCCGGCCATGAGCCCAAGCGCAATTCGGCAACTGGGCATACGCAGCGTCGATGCCCACGAAAAGCAATTCGTCCATCAGATGGGCCTGGAAGTATTCGACATGCGTTATATCGACGAAATGGGCATGCGCGTCGCCATGGAAGGTGCGCTGGCGGGCGTCGATGCAAACACGCATTTACATGTCAGCTTCGACGTCGATTTTCTAGACCCGGATATTGCGCCGGGCGTTGGTACGACAGTGCGCGGTGGGCCAACCTACCGGGAAGCGCAGCTCTGTATGGAAATGATCGCCGACACCGGTTTGCTGGCATCGCTCGATGTCATGGAGCTGAATCCCGCACTGGATCAGCGCAACCGCACGGCCGAAGTGGCCGTCGACCTGATCGAATCCCTCTTTGGCAAGAGCACGCTGATGCGCAAAAAAGCCGGCTCGTAGAACAGGTCCCCGGTCAGTGTCAGGCTAGGGCACTCGGCTCGCACCGAGGCGTGATTCGGCAGGCGTCTTTTTTCGACCAGCTATGCCAATCCTGATTGCGCATTACATTCCAAGGAAGTCCTGCTTCGACAACTCGACGCCGTTATGACGAAGAATTGCGTAAGCCGTCGTAACATGAAAAAAGAAGTTCGGCAGAACCCAGTTGGTCAAATAGCCCTGCCCTTTGAATTGCAGCGTGTGTGGGCCTGCCTGCAGCACGATGTCGCGCTCCTCGCTACCATCGATTTGTTCGGTACGAATACTGTCGAGAAACGCGATCGTCTTCGCGATGCGCGCGGCGAGCTCCTCAAAGCTTGCCTCGTTGTCTTCATACGTTGGGATTTCGATGCCGGCCAAGCGCGCAGCGCAGCCTTTCGCTTGGTCAGTAGCCACTTGCACCTGTTTGCGCACAGGGAACATGTCCGGGAAAAGCCGTGCAGCAAGAAAAATCGCCGGATCGATCTTCTTCGTCACTGCATGAGCCTCGGCCTTGACGAGCACAGAGGCAAGACTCTTGAGATTTTGTTTTAACACCGGAATGGATGCTGCGTACATGGCAATGCCCATTCAAAACTCCTGATTTATCGTTAATTTACGCGGTTGATTAAGGACAAACTTATCGCCAATTAATTTTCGATGCTACCTAGCGCATCTCCTCGCTGTGTCGGTGGCGCCGAGTTTTCTCAGATTCGGTGCCAGTCTATCGCCCCTGCCACACCGGTTTGCGTTTTTCCATGAAGGCGTCGATTCCATTCACGGCGTCTTCCGCCATCATGTTGCAGGCCATGGTCTCGGTGGCCAGTTGATACGCTCCTTCCAGTCCCATTTCCAACTGACGGTAAAACGTCTGCTTGCCCATTGCAACGGCCACCGGCGACTTGGACAGGATTGAATCAATCAGGCGTTGAACTTCTCCATCCAGGGCCTCCGCTGGAACGGCGTGGTTGATCAAACCGCGACGCTGCGCCTCGTGCGCATCAATAAAATCCCCGGTCAGCAACATCTCCATCGCCGCCTTGCGTCCCATCGCCCGCCCCAGCGCCACTCCGGGCGTGGAGCAAAACAAGCCAACATTGATACCGGAGACGGCAAACCGCGCGCTTTCCGCCGCCACCGCCAAATCGCACATCGCCACCAACTGGCAACCGGCCGCCGTCGCCACCCCATGTACTTTTGCGATCACGGGCTGCGGCATCTGCGTCAAGCTCGTCATCACCTTGCCGCATTGCTTGAACAATTTTTGCATTGAAGGTTTAGCCGGATTGGCGCGCATTTCTTTCAGATCATGTCCGGCACAATATGCCTTGCCGGCACCGGCCAGAACGACGACGCGCACCAGGGCATCGGCAGCAATCGCGTCCAGTTCGGATTGAAGTGCGGCGAGCAATTCCACAGACAGCGCATTGAACTGTGTCGGCCGGTTCAAGGTCAAGGTAACGACACCGTCGGCGTCGCTGCGCAAGAGTACTTTTTCGTCATTCGTCATGATCACTCCCTATTCGATGGCGGCGGCCGACTTCGCCCGTTCGCGCAACACATATTTTTGCACTTTGCCGGTCGACGTCTTCGGCAAAGCCTCAAACACGAAATGCTTCGGCACCTTGAAGCTCGCCATGCGCTCACGACAAAACGCGCGTAACTCCTCCGCTGTTGCGCTCGCGCCCTCGCGCAACTCGATGAACGCGCAGGGCACTTCACCCCACTTGAGATCGGGGG
>CAZAGR010000042.1:0-11835 GCA_964484585.1 uncultured Propionivibrio sp.
AGAGGAAAATCATGCGCCACAAACAGTCAGGCTTTACCTTGGTTGAAATCGCCATTGTGCTGGTCATCATCGGCCTGCTGTTGGGCGGAGTACTCAAAGGTCAGGAATTGATCAATAGTGCGAAGGTCAAGAACATGGCTGTCGATTTCCGTAATATTCCTCTGTTCATTTACGGTTTCCAAGATAAGTACAAGGCATTGCCAGGTGATATGGCGGCAGCATCCACAAAGATTACAGGCGCTACAAATGCGGTCGGAACACTAGGCAACGGCGTCATTGATGGCGTTTGGGATTCAACCGGAGGCACAACTGAAACCGACCTATTCTTGCAGCACGTTCGCCTTGCTGGGCTTGCAGCAGGCCCAACGGCTACGGCTGATCCTGATTATTATCCAAAAAATGCAGATGGCGGTCGAATTGGTATTGAAAGTGGCTCTGCCGCAACTGGCGGCGCCTTTATTTTAGGTCTTACGCCGACGTATCTTGTTTGCTCCAAGGGCATTCTTGGCAAGTATGCAAAACAACTTGATAGCACATTGGACGACGGTAACACGGCCACCGGATCTGTGCGGGTAGTCGCTGTCGCACACGCACGTGCTGCCGCCGCACTTGCAACCGCAGCGATAGACGACTCGACAGCGTTCATTGTCTGCATGGGTTTGTAGAAACGCTCGCCATAATTTGGCGCTAGTGGTAGCCCGCTTAGGCGGGCTTTTTCATTTCCGCGGGCGCGAAACGCCGCCCCGCCACCGCCGACTTTTTTGCAGCACGCGGATATCCACCCTACGGTGGTTATAATTTCCAGCCGAACTCACCGAGCGATTCTTCATGAATCCGACCGCGCAGGAAATTCGCGCCCTTGCCATGGGGCGAGAGGTGCTTGAAATCGAGATTTCTGCCCTCGCCGATCTGGCGGCGCGGCTTGATATAGCCTTTTCCCGCGCGGTTGCCTTAATACTTTCCAGCACTGGTCGCGTGATTGTCTGCGGCATCGGCAAATCGGGCCATATTGGTCGCAAGATCGCCGCGACCTTTGCCAGCACCGGTACCCCAGCCTATTTCGTTCATGCTGCCGAAGCGGTTCACGGCGATTTGGGCATGATCACAGGTGATGATGTGATGATCGCAATTTCGAATTCGGGCGAAAATGACGAGTTGCTGACGGTGGTGCCTCTATTCAAACGCCAGGGCGGTCAGTTGATCGCGATCACCGGCAACGGGGACTCCTCGCTCGCACGCGAGGCGGATATTCACCTCGATGCACGAGTAGCCAAGGAGGCCTGCCCGTTAAATCTCGCGCCAACCGCCAGCACGACAGCGGCTCTGGCCCTTGGCGATGCACTCGCCGTGGCGTTGCTCGATGCGCGAGGCTTCGGTGCCGAGGATTTCGCCCGTTCGCATCCCGGAGGTTCGCTGGGACGAAAACTGTTAACCCATGTCTCCGATGTCATGCGCAGTGACGTACCTACCGTCGCTATGGATACTTTGGTCCCGCCCGCATTGGCCGCAATGACCCGCGGCGGTCTTGGAATGCTGGTCATCATGGATCAACATTCAACGATTGCGGGCGTCTTCACCGACGGCGATTTACGCCGCGCGATGGAACATCGTGGTGACTTGCGTCAAGTCACCGTCAGCGAAGTCATGAATCGATCACCGCGAACCATCGCCGCGAACCGTCTGGCGGTAGAAGCGGTGCAGATGATGGAAACCCACAAGATAAATCAGCTGGTGGTTCTCGACACTCAAGGTCGGCTCGCCGGTGCGTTAAACATGCACGATCTTTTCCGCGCCAAGGTCGTCTGATGAATGCGCGTGAAAAGGCGACTCGTGTTGCTCTGATGGGATTTGACGTCGATGGCGTGCTGACCGATGGCACGCTTTATTTCACCTCTCAGGGCGACGAAATCAAGGCATTTTCAAGTCTGGACGGCCACGGTATAAAAATGCTGATGAGTGCCGGGGTCGAGGTTGCGATCATTAGCGGTCGGGGTTCGAAAGCACTTGAACTGAGAGCACAAAATCTGGGCATACGACATCTGTTCATGGCAGTCGAAGACAAAACACGCGTGATGGCCGATCTGCTGATTTCACTGAATCTGGATTTCAATCGTGCCGGCTATATGGGCGACGATGTCGTCGATTTGCCAATCTTGCGCGCATGCGGTTTTTCGGCAACCGTCGCCGACGGGCATGACGAAGTCAAACGCGATGTCGACCTCGTAACGCGGCGTGGCGGCGGCAAAGGCGGTGTGCGCGAAGTGTGCGACTTCATCCTTGACGCACAAGGTCATTTAACCGCATTGTTGGACACTTACCGCACCCCACCATCGAATCTGGGTCGCACATGAGTTTACGTACGTCGAATCTCTGGCCTCTGATCCCGCTGGTCCTGCTGGCTGGCTTGAGTTTCTGGCTGGAACAACTGGTTCAGCCCGAGAGCCACGACAATTCTGCCGCGCGACATGATCCAGACTACTGGGTAGAAAACTTCTCGGTACAGCGACTGGGACCCGATGGCAAGCCATTGAATACCTTGCGCGGGTCGAAAATGACGCATTTCCCTGATGATGACACGACTCTTATTGTGAATCCGAAAATGATCTACTACCGCAATCCGCCGATTACGCTGTCGGCTGCAAAAGGCTTGGTAGGCAAGGACGGAAAACAGATCACACTTGAAAATGATGTCAAAATCACCCGTGACGGCCGTGACGGGGGTTCGCCTCTGCATGTAAGTACCGCTAGCATGACGGTCTTTCCGGAAACCGAGAAGGCGCGTGCGGATAGCAAGGTCGTGATCATGCAGGGCAAGAGCATCCTGTCTGGCAGCGCCATGGACATTGACAATATATCCGGTATCAGCGTCCTTCACGGACCGGTGACCGCAACCATCAACACACTCGGAAGACAATGAATATCCTCGTCACCCTCTTGATTTTTTTCGCGCTTGCGGCACCGATTTCGGACGTGCTGGCCGAACGTGCAGACCGCAGCAAACCGGTCAATCTGGAAGCAGATAAGGTGTCCGTCGATGACAAACAGCATTTGCACACATTTGAGGGCAACGTCAAGCTGTCTCAAGGCACGCTGAGCATTTCCACCACCCGTCTTGTCGTGCAGCAGGATGCGGAAGGCTTTCAACGCGGACAGGCCCTTGGCGGTACCGATGGTTTGGCGCACTTCAAACAAAAGAGGGAAGGGCGCAGTGACTATATCGTGGGCGAAGCGGAGCGGATTGAACATGACAATCGCACCGAAAGGACTGAGTTCTTTGGCCGTGCAATGGTTCGCAGCGGATCTGACGAGGTCCGTGGCCCCTATATTTCCTTTGATGCGAAGACGGAAAATTACGTAGTCAGCGGCGGTCCCGACGGCACGCCGGCGGCGGCAGAAAACAAGGGGCGAGTACGCGCGACCATCCAACCGAAAGAGAGACCCAAAACCGAAGGCGCTGGTACCAAACCTTAAGGGAGGCTGACGACCAAAATATGGAGAATTTCAAGTGAGCTACGAAAATATTCTGGTTGAAACCCGCGGCAAGGTTGGCCTGATTACGCTGAATCGCCCCAAGGCTCTCAATGCCTTGAGCGACGCATTGTTTGATGACGTCGGCCATGCGCTGGATGACTTCGAAGCCAATCCATCGATTGGATGTATCGTGATTACCGGTTCGGAAAAGGCCTTCGCGGCCGGCGCCGACATTAGCGCGATGAACAGTTACGGCTACATGGATGCGTACAAGGCCAACTTTATCACGCGCAATTGGGATCGCGTCAGTCGCTGCCGCAAGCCCATCATTGCCGCCGTCGCCGGCTTCGCTCTGGGCGGCGGCTGCGAGTTGGCGATGATGTGCGACATGATCTTCGCTGCCGATAACGCGAAATTCGGACAGCCGGAAGTCAAGCTGGGTATCTTGCCCGGCGCAGGCGGAACCCAACGTCTGCCACGCGCCATGGGTAAAGGCAAGGCCATGGACATGTGCCTAACCGCACGGATGATTGATGCGGTGGAGGCAGAGCGTTGCGGACTGGTCGCCCGCGTTATTGCGGCCGATCAATTGCTCGACGAAGCACTGAAGGCCGCCGCAGGCATCGCTGATTTTTCGCTCCCGGTCACCATGATGATCAAGGAGTCCGTCAATCGCGCTTACGAGTCAAGTCTGCAAGAAGGGCTGCTCTTTGAGCGCCGCACTTTTCATGCCGCATTTGCCATGAATGACCAAAAAGAAGGAATGACGGCGTTTGTTGAAAAACGCAAGCCGAGCTTCACTAATGACTAATCGCGATAAATCTGCTGCAATGCAACAATAAAACCGTCAAACTTTCGACTTAGTTACTTATATTAATGATTTAATTGAAAAATATAATTTGCTGCAATGCAACAAATTATATTGACAAACAGTAACGCCTTCCTATAATACGATTCATGGTGCAGCGCAGCAATGCTGTACAAACCGAGTCGTTACAAACCCGCTTTTTACTGTTTATAGGAGTTACATCATGCTTAACATCGCCGAACAATTTGCCGCCGCCAACAAATCCAACATCGAAAATCTGCTGACTCTTGCCAACACGGCCTTTGCCAGCGCCGAGCGTCTCGCCGCCCTTAACCTCAACACTGCCCGTGCCGCACTCGAAGATAGCGTCGCTACGACCAAGTCACTGATGGCCATGAAGGATCCGCAAGCGTTCATGGCATTTCAAGCCAGCCTCGCCCAGCCGAATCTGGAAAAGACCGTCGCCTACTCGCGTAGCGTTTATGAAATTCTGACCCAGACCCAGGAAGAAGTTTCGAAGGTCGTCGACGCGCAGGTCAGCGAACTTAACAAGAACTTCACCACGGTGCTCGACAAAGCTGCCAAGAACGCGCCCGCCGGTTCTGACGTTGCAGTTGCCGCCGTCAAGTCGGCGATTGCCGCCGCAAATTCGGCCTTCGGCAACATCAATAAAGCAGCCCGACAAGTCGTCGAGATCACGGAAGCCAACGTCGCTGCGGCGACAAGCGCAACCGTCAAGGCTGCCGGCACCGCAACTCCGTCGACCAAGGCAAAAAAAGCCGCCTGATTTTGTTTGTCTCCTCCTCCGGCCTTTCATCAGGCCGGATTCAGCCTCGATGCTTGCATCGGGGTTTTTTTACGCTCAAAGTTTCGCCCCCCCCACAATGCACCTCGATTTCACTCCAAATCCGGCCGACCGGATGGATGACACAAAAAGTCGGCGCTGGCGTGACGGCGTCGGACGTCAGACCGAACGTAATCGCTTTCCGGCATCGGCCAAAGTCGTCTCACTTTTGGCAAAACACAAGCGCACAAGCCGGGCGTCGCTACCTTTTGGCGAAAACACAGACACCGGAATCGCGGCGACACCGCGTTCGCAGGTCAACCAGCGCGCAAATTGCAAGTCATCAAGATCACTGATCGCTGAGTAATCCACCAGTTGGAAATAGGTCCCGGCACAGGGCCTGAGTTTGAACCGTGAGTCTATTAGCTCGCTACGCAGAAAATCGCGCTTGTGCTGATAGAAATCAGATAAAGCTTCCACAAATTCAGGTGCTTCAAGCATAAAGTCCGCAATCGCCAATTGCATCGGATGATTCACCGCAAAAACGATGAACTGGTGGGTCTTGCGCAATTCGGCGGTCAGTTGCGCCGGAGCCAGACAATAAGCAATCTTCCAGCCCGTGACATGGTAACTTTTGCCGAAACTCGACACCGCAAAACTGCGTTGGCGCAATTCAGCAAAGCGCATCACGCTCTCGTGACGCTCACCGTCAAACACCATGTGCTCATAAACCTCATCGCTCAGGATCACCACATCGGTGTCGCGAACAATATCCGCCAGTGCCTTCATATCGGCCGCCGACCACGTGCTTCCCGTCGGATTATTGGGCGTGTTAATGATGATCATGCGCGTACGTGCGGTCAGCTTGTCACGCACGACGTCCCAATCCGGGGAGTAATTCGGCCCACCCTCCGCGACTATTAAATCAACCACCACAGCCACGCCGCCATTTAACTCGATCGCCGGAATGTAAGAATCATAGACGGGCGAAAAGACAATAACCTCGTCGCCGGCACGCACACAGGCTGCCACGGCACTATATATTGCCTCTGTCGCTCCGGCCGTTACGGTGATCTCCTGTTCGACATCATAGTGCGCGCCATAGGTCCGGATCACCTTCTCGGCGATTGCCTCGCGCAAGGCCCGCGTTCCATGCATCGGCGCATATTGATTGGCGCCTGCTGCCATATGATGACCGACGCGTTCAACCAAACGTGCCGGCGGCGAAAAATCAGGAAATCCCTGAGACAGATTGATCGCACCACACTCTGCCGCAAGACGCGACATCACGCTGAAGATGGTCGTGCCCAGAAGCGGCAGCCGAGATGGCATGGCAGGCGAAATCATCGGTCGAATTTTGCACGACGCCACCACGAAGCGCAAAGTTATAATTCAGCTCAAGCTACTCAGCCACTCGCCCACGAGACCAAAGACACATCACCCGTATGGAAGTGACAACGCACCACGTAGGATCCGTCCGGGTCTTTTCTCCGTCGGGTCGCATTGATCAATCGAATGTAGATCAATTTCAAAAAGCACTTCAACCATTTGTTGAAGAATGTTCTGCGCAGGGTTCCCCGCTCCTCCTCGACTTTTCCGCAATCGATTACATCAGCAGCGTCGGTCTGCAGGTGCTGATTTTGGCGTCCAAAAAAGTAAAGGCGCAGGCCGGGCGTATGGCCATTGCAGCGTTGACCCCCGTCGTGGCAGAGATCTTCCAGATCAGCCGCTTCAACCTCGTTGTCCGCGTCCTGAACGGAATCGATGAAGCCTTGGAGGATTTGAAAAAATGAAAATCAAATTCTGGGGCACCCGCGGCTCGATTCCGGTTTCGGTCACCACCACCGATATACGGCACAAATTGCACGCAGCCCTGCTGGGAACACTAAGTCGTCCTCCGCTTACCAAGGATGGCATTGACGCCTACCTCGACACGCTAGGATTTGATGTGACCGGCACCTTTGGCGGTCACTCAAGTTGTGTCCAGATTGACGTTGGATCATCCGAGTGCATCATTCTGGATATGGGCAGTGGCGCCCGCCCATTGGCGCAGCACCTGATGGAGCGCAATGGCCAGCAAGAGCCTAAGACTTACCATGTTTTCATGTCCCACCTTCATTGGGACCACATCATGGGATTTCCGTTTTTTACTCCGCTGTACATTCCGGGCAACCGCATCATTGTGCATTCGTGCCATGTCGAAGTTGAGGCGGCCTTTCGCCGGCAGATGGGCGCACCGTCGTTTCCGGTCGACTTCTCGCAATTGGCTGCCGAGATTGAGTTTGTCGTCCTGAAAACTGGAGTGAACTACCAGATCGGCGGCGTAAAGGTTTCCGCGCGCAAGCAACGCCATACCGGCGACTCCTACGGCTGGCGATTCGAGCACGACGGTCGCAGCGTTGTCTACAGTACGGATTCAGAGCACGGCTTGTTCAACCACGATGACGCAAGACTGCTCGGTTGTATCGAATTTTTCCGCGATGCCGATGCGGTCATATTTGATGCCATGTACTCGCTTGCAGAGGCGGCTTCGATCAAAGCGGACTGGGGACATTCAAGCAATGTGATTGGCGTTGAACTCTGCCAACGAGCGCTGGCGAAACGCTTGATCATGTTTCACCATGAACCCGCCTACAACGACACGCAAATCGCCACAGTGCTCACTGAAACCCGTCGCTTTGAAGAAATTACCCGTCAGGAACACCGCCTGGAAGTGTACACAGCCTGGGATGGTTGGGAACTGACTGTTTGATGTCTTTGACTCAGAAAAGAGACTAAGACTACGTCGCGCACGTTCCAAGTCTGTTATTCGGCTGGCGCCTAGGAAATGGCAAACTCCAGCACGGTGACATTCCGACCGCCTTCGCGCCGGTATTCGCAACGCTGCGCAAGTTCCCGTACCAGCAGTCGGCCAAGGCCGCCAACGTGGCGATCTTCCAAGGGAATTTCAGAGATTTCGCTCGATGGCCTAAGTGTGTCAAATGGATCGAAAGCTTCGGCTGCATCGGCATAGGTAACGTGCAGAATCTCGTCGCCACGATCGACTGTCAGCCAAACCAATTGATCTGACTCCTCACCATACCCATGATGAATGCTATTGGCAAATAACTCCTCAATGGCAAGCTGCGCACGCAACAGTGACTGAGCCTGACCTTCGCCTCCAACCCTGCATTCTTCGGCCGACAGTGGTGCCAGCAATTCCCGCAGGGCGGAAAAGCGGGCGGATACATGTATCGATCGGGTGGTGCAGTCGCTCATCTGGCGCTCCCCTGCTCTTGAATCAGGCATGAAAATAAATTGTCCCTGCTACGAGTAAAACAAACATGACTTTCCGCTATTGCCGCTTGAATTGCCCGCACCAAGGCGCTGAGATTTATCCTCTTTTTCACCGCCGAGTTGATGACAACGAGTCTACGTGTGCCCATGAAATGAACGATTGATTGCTGAAACTGCGAGAAGGCGCCAGAATTAGTCATGCTAACAACCCAAATGATAGTGTTTTCGGGTTCATTATCGGTTCAAGGGGAAACTAAATGAAACGCAGACTAGATGAAATTGCACCCGGTGGGCACCGTACAAACAGAAAAATTGCAGTGGGCATCGCGCTTTGCAGCGCCGGCATTCTGATGGCGACGCCTCCGGCGTGGGCCGAATTCTCGGGAATGATCAAGACCAGCAAAGGCGTCGCCAACATTGAACGAAGCGGCCAAAAAATTCCGGCGGGTGTGGGCACAGCGGTGGAGGCCCGTGACCGCATCGTGACCGGCGCCGACGGGTTGGTCGGCATTACCTTGCGCGACAATACCTTGCTCTCGGCCGGACCGAATTCAACACTGGATTTGAATAAATTCGCCTTTGATTCGACGACGCATTCTGGAATACTCGATGCGTCAATCAAGCGTGGGACACTTGCCGTTATTTCGGGCAAGATCGCCAAAGCCAATCCAGGCAGCGTCAGCTTTTCAACACCCAGCATCACACTCGGGGTCCGCGGCACCGAGTTCGTCATCGAGGCCGGTCAGGACGGGGAATAAGCGATGCAGCGCAAAACGTTGACGGTACTGGGCGGAACAGTTTTATTGATTTCCGGGATGGCGGTGGCGGCCGAGATTACTGGCTATCTTGTGGATAGCCGTGGCGAGCCCGTTCGCTCAGGGTCGGGTAGTTGTTTGCGGACGGGCAGTTGGTCAGCACAAAATCCTGGCGCAGGCTGCGATAGCTCGCCGGATCGAATTGTTCTGTTACCGGGTCCTGATGGTAATTCTGGCGCGGTCGTGATTAGAGGTGCCGCAGGCGAAAAACTACTGGACACACCATACGCTGGCGTTGAGGTTTCCAAGGGCGGCGGAATCGTCGCGCGCAGTGAAGACGCCACGTCGGTCAAGACGCGTTACGGCGTGTTGCTCGCTGCGCAGCCGCCGCGACCGGTTTCCTTCACGGTCAACTTTGCCACAGGCTCGGCGAGTGAGCTGACACCGGAATCAAAGCCCGTCATCGAAGCAATGACGGCGGAATTGGCCACCCGGCCCGCACCGGAAATCACCGTGATTGGACATACCGATCGGGTGGGTAATGCAGAAGCTAACGACAAACTTTCCGCGACCCGCGCCGAGACCGTCAAGGCCATCTTGATTTCAACCGGAGTCAAGGCGGTCACTCTGGATGCGGCCGGGCGCGGTGAGCGCGATCCCTTGGTGCCAACCGCTGACGACATAGCCGAGCCGAAAAATCGGCGCGTGGAAATAAGTATCCGCTGACGAAAATATCCGCTGATGACCGCGCGGTCGTCAGGCAAGCTCTGGTGGCTTTGCCGGTGGGGTCCAGCGTATCACGAGCAAAGTCATATCATCCGACGCCTCGGCTTGGACCACATGCTTGCCGACATCCACCCGGATACGCTTGATCAAATCACTTGCCGCGAGCATGCCGGCACCCTGTAAAGCCAATTCGAGACGCTTGCCGCCGTAAATTTCGTTAGCAGCGTTCATTGCTTCTGTGATTCCATCGGTGTACATCACCAGCGTGTCCCCCGACTCCAACTGCGCCTGCTGTGCGCCGTACGGGAAGTCGTCCACCATGCAAAGCGGCGGCCCGCCTGCATCTGGAGGACTTTCAAGGTGTTCAAGACGGCCATCCTTGCGAATCAGCCACGGTCCGTCATGTCCCGCATTGACCAGTGAAAGCTCGCCGGTTTCGACATCAAGCACACCCACCAGCAGGGTCACAAACAATGCTTCCGGGTTGACGCTGGCAAGCTCCGCATTAGCCAGTTCGGCAATCGCAGCGGGGCCCCGGTTAACATGCTTGGCGATCGTCTTGGTCAAGGTTTTGGTCACCGCCATAAACAGGCTTGCGGGAACGCCTTTGCCTGAGACATCCCCAATGACAAATCCGAGACGTCGCTCGTCGATCATGAAGAAATCGTAAAGATCGCCACCGACATCCTTGGCCGGCTCCAACAGTGTCGCGAGATCGAAGCGACTTTCGTTGCCGAACATCAGCTCTGCCTTCGGCAGGGAGCCCAGTTGAATACGCCAGGCAGCCGCAAGTTCGCCAGCAGTCAATATGGCCTCCTCGCGCATGCGCTGTTGTTCCTTGGCCATAAGCTCATTGCGGCGACTGGTTTCTATCAGCGCGCTGGATACCAGACTGACGGTGACACTGGACAGAATGATGAAGGCGGCCGAGCTATCGACCAGCCAGCCGAAATAAATAAACGCGCCATATCCGGCGCCTGCGATGATCGTATTCAGCAACAGCGTCAGCCACATCGATGCCCGCGGCAGGTCTTGCAAAGCCGAGACAACGGAGGAGCCCGTGCGCGGCATCGTATAAATCAAGAAACCACCGATCGAGCCAATCAACAGACTCTCGATCCACTTCATCCACCAGGGGCGCAAAATCATGCGGCCTTCGAAAAGAGACTCAATCGCCTGGGCTTGAACCTCTATCCCCGGCACCAGTTCGCCCAGCGCCGTCGTTCGTTGATCAGACAGTCCCATCCCGGTCAGTCCGATCAACACCAGCTTCCCCGCCAACAGATCGGGATCCACCTTGCCGCCAAAAATATCCGCCGCGGAGACATACCGTGCATCGCCGGACCGATTCTGGGCGAAATGCAACCAAATCTCGCCATTGCTTTGTGTTGGCACGCTCAGATCGGCGACGGCAACGCTGTTAACGCCACGCGAATCCGCCGTCACCGTGATTACCGGCGATCCCGTCGCCACGCGCAACATTTCCATGGCCAAGCCGGGCACCAGTTGGCCATTGACCGACATGATCAGCGGCATGCGGCGCACCACACCGGACTCCAATTCCACCGTCAGCAAAGCCTGTCCGGTGGTGGCCGCCTGCAACTCGGGAAGACTGGCAAGCACCCACGGATAATTACGCACATAGAGCAGCGGATCGGTACTTCCGGCGACGTCAAGCGGAGTGGTCCGCAATCCAGCGCTGGTGGTGAGTGTCTGAAAGTCAAAGCCAGCCGCGCCGAGCACGGTCGGAACACGTCGCAGCGCGTCGGCCAGTTGAGCCTCGTGGCTGGGCAGGTGCCGCAAATTTTCAGCCAGTACAGCATTACCGGCAGGCAGGTTATCGGCGACCCGGGTTGGCGAAGTCTGATCCGCTTCCGGCATATAAATATCAAGCCCGATCACCGCCGGCTCATAGGCAGAGATGGCATTGATCAGCGCTGCAGTGCGATTGCGTGGCCACGGCCACTGCCCGATCTGTTTGAGGCTGGCCTCGTCGATGGCCACGATGGTCACCG
>CAZAGR010000043.1:0-11671 GCA_964484585.1 uncultured Propionivibrio sp.
GACTTCCACTGGCTGCCCATCTGATCATAAGCGACGCGCTTTTCCGGATCTTTCAAAACCGCGTAGGCCTCGCCCAGTTCCTTGAAGCGGGCCTCGGCGTCCGGGTCCTTACTCACATCCGGATGGTACTTGCGCGCAAGTTTGCGGTAGGCCTGCTTGATCTCGTCCTGCGTTGCGCCGCGGGCAACGCCCACGGTCTCGTAATAGTCCTTGAATTTCATGGTTCGAACTCGTGGTCTCGACGGACGGACAAGATGCCACCCGTCTGGCGAGTGTCGGGCATTCTGTTTGTTCATCATTTGATCGAAATCAAACGAAGGGCAAACGGCCATTCGTCAAAGGGTCGAAACGTCGAACGGTCGCCCCTCACGTCTTCTCCGGCGGCAAGAAGCGGTGCCGCAAGGCTCTTGTCCACGGAAAATGAAAAATGAAATGGAACACGGGAAATACGCCATCCGGCGTATTTCCAACACACCCAGCAATTCATATAGTTCCCATGATGGGAAGTTCTCTGTCGGTATTTCTTGCAGGCCCCCATCACCACTGAAAGCACGGCAAATCGGAACGAATCATGATCGGGAAAAGCCACAGCAAACCCAGCGCAACAACCCGGTTGCAGGGGACGCAATGAGTTCATCATCCGTTATCCACAAGACCGCTTCCGACCTCCGGTTGCCGCCAAACTTGAGCGATTACGACGCCGAGCGGTGCGCGGCCGCGACCCTCGATAATCTGTTCAAGGCACCATCCGAAAGCGTCAATATTGCCTGGGAAGCGGTCGACCGCCATGCCACCGGCGCGACCGCCGAGAAGGCGGCGTATCGTTTTCTGGCCCGTGGACGGCCCACGCAATCGGTCAGCTATGGCGAGCTAAGTCGACTGAGCAATCGCTTCGCGAACGTCCTGCGTGCGCTGGGCATCGGCAAGGGAGATCGCGTCTTTGTCCTTGCCGGCCGGATTCCCGAGTTGTACGTGGCCGTGCTCGGTTCCCTGAAAAATGGGTCGGTGGTGTCCCCGATGTTTTCCGCCTTTGGTCCCGAGCCGATTGCCACGCGCGTGAACCTCGGTGCGGGTCAAGTATTGGTGACCACCGATCTGCTTTACGAGCGCAAGATCGCCAAGTGGCGTAGCGCAATGCCCACCTTGAAGCACGTATTGCTGGTCGCCGATGACGGCGGCAAGACGGCGCTGCCGGACACGCTGGATCTGGCCACGCTGATGGCGGCGGCCAGCGAGCAATGCGAGCCTACCCCCACCACGGCCGAAGACATGTCGCTGCTGCATTTCACCAGCGGCACCACCGGCACGCCCAAGGGGGCGGTGCATGTGCACGGTGCCGTGGCCACCCACTACGCTACCGGCAAATACGCGCTCGACCTGCATGCGCAGGATATCTTCTGGTGCACCGCCGATCCGGGGTGGGTCACCGGAACGTCTTACGGCATCATCGCGCCTCTGTTGCAGGGCGTCACCTCGATCATCGACCGCGAAGAATTCGACGCCGAACGCTGGTATGGCATCTTGCAGGACGAGGGTGTGACGGTCTGGTATACCGCACCGACGGCGATTCGCATGCTGATGAAAGTCGGCGCTGGCGAGACGGCAAAGTATCGCTTCCCCGACTTGCGTTTCATCGCCAGCGTCGGCGAACCCCTGAATCCGGAAGCGGTCTGGTGGGGAAAGAACGTGCTTGGCCTGCCGATTCATGACAACTGGTGGCAGACCGAGACCGGCGGCATCATGATCGCCAACACCCCGGCCTTCGACATCAAACCCGGCTCCATGGGCCGCCCGCTTCCGGGCATCGACGCGGCGATCCTGCAACGCCACGAAGACGGCAGCGTGACGGTGATCCAGACCCCCGACACCGAAGGCGAGCTAGCACTAAGGGCGGGCTGGCCCTCGATGTTTCGCACTTACCTGAACAACGACGAGCGCTACCGCAAATGCTTTGTCGACGGCTGGTACCTGAGCGGCGACCTCGCCCGGCGCGATGCCGATGGCTACTATTGGTTCGTCGGTCGTGCCGACGATGTCATCAAATCTTCCGGCCACCTGATTGGCCCCTTTGAAGTGGAAAGCGCCCTGATGGAACATCCGGCGGTGGCCGAAGCCGGCGTGATTGGCAAGCCCGATCCAATGGTCGGCGAAGTAGTCAAGGCGTTCGTGTCGCTAAAGCACGGCTACACCGAAAGCGAAGCCCTGCGCCTGGAGTTGCTCGGCCACGCGCGCAAACGTCTTGGTGCGGCAGTAGCGCCCAAGGAGATCGCGTTCCTGACTACGCTGCCGCGCACCCGCAGCGGCAAGATCATGCGTCGATTACTCAAGGCTCGCGAACTGGGTCTACCCGAAGGCGACATCAGCACACTGGAGGCCGGCGGATGACGTCGCCAATCAAATTGGATCGCCGCTGCGCGAGCGATTCTCCATTTCAAGCGGGCCACTGATGGTGACTCATGAATGACTGACGGGTGGACCTCCTCGCAGCTCAGCCTGGTCTACTGGTTGTATGGCTTGGGGTTCCTGATCCTCGGGCTCGTTTCCGCCTTTGCCGCGAAGGACCGCTCGCTGCGCTTCTCGCCGCATTTGTGGCTGCTGGCTGCCTTTGGCGTGTTGCACGGAGCGCATGAACTGGTTGACAGCGAGAGACTCGGTTTCCCCGGCGCATGGCTTGACCAGTTGAGCAGCCTGCTGTCGTCACTCTCCTTCCTGGCGCTGCTCGAATTCGGCCGTCGCTCGCTCTCATCCTTCCCTGAATGGAACTGGCTGACAGCAGCCCGCCTGTATGGGCTCGCCGGCGTCGGTCTGATCGCGTCGATGTGGTACGCCGGATCTTGGCTGGCAGGCAGCGCAACGGGGGCACGCTATTTCTTTGGCGTTCCAGGCGCGCTATTGAGCGGCGCGATGCTCATTGCGCACTCGCGGCGGCCACACGGCGGCACCGAGTCGGCAATGCTCGTTCTCTGGCAGCGCATCGGTGCCAGCGCGTTCATTGCCTACGCCCTGCTTGCCGTCGTGCTCCAGGACGTCAGTCCAGGAATGCCCGTGGCGCTTCCCGCAGCCAAGGACTTCCTCGCGCTGACAGGCATCCCGGTGCAGCTTGCGCAAGCGCTGTGCGCCTTGACTGCGGCACTGGCATTTGTCGCCATGCTACTGGTGACCAACTCCATTGTGCACATGATCCTGGTCATCGTGACGTCGATCTTTGCCAGCGAGTTGCTGATCATGGCTTTCTTTGCCAGTGTGCCGCCCATTTCTCCATGGATCGAATCCCTGATCGACGCAGCTCTGTTGTCAATGCTTTGCGCGCCGACTCTGTATCTCCTGGTGTTCCGGCCGATGACACGGCAAATTGAAGAGACCATGAAGACGAAGGCACAATTGCGCGTCACAGCCGCCGCGTTCGAGACAAACGAGGCCATCATGATCGCCGACGCCCATGCGACTATCGTGCGCGTCAATCGAGCCTTCGAGCGGATCACCGGTTATAGCGAAGCCGAGGTCATCGGCAAGAATCCCCGCATCCTGCAATCCGGCCGGCACGACCGCGATTTCTATGCCGGTTTTTGGCAGGCGTTGCTGACAACCGGCAGTTGGAGCGGCGAGATCTGGGACAGGCACAAGAGCGGAAAAATCTATCCGAAGCAAGCGAGTGTCACCGCCGTCAAGAACGCCCTCGGCGAAACAACCCAATATGTGGCGATCTTTGATGACATCACGGAGCGCAAAGCCACCGAAAATCAGTTGATGCTCGCAGCCGAAGTGTTCAAGAACAGCCGGGAAAGCTTCATCATCACCGATGCCGAGGAGCGCATCCTAGCGGTCAATGCGGCGTTCACCCGGATTACCGGCTACAGCATGGAAGACGTTGCGGGAACGACGCCCCGCGTGCTGAATTCGGGAAGGCACGACGATGACTTCTACCAAAAAATGTGGCACTCGCTGCTTCACGACGACTATTACTGGCAAGGCGAAATCTGGGACCGGCGCAAGAACGGCGAATTGTTCCCGCAATGGGGCAGCATTTCGGCAGTCACCGACGCCAACGGAAAACTCTGCAACTACATCGGCGTCTTTTCCGACATTACCGAGCGCAAGGCCGCCGAGGAGCGCATCGAATTTCTCGCCTATCACGACGTACTCACCGGACTGCCCAATCGACGCTTGGCCATGGACCGCCTTCAGCGCGCACTGGCCTACGCCGATCATTCGGGTACCAAAATGGCGGTCCTGTTTCTGGATCTCGACAACTTCAAGACGGTCAATGACTGTTTCGGACACGCCACTGGCGATGCACTGCTCAATGTGGTGGTGCAGCGCCTGCTTGAATGCGTGCAGGATACCGACATCATTTCCCGCCAGGGAGGGGATGAATTCCTGATCATCCTCACCAGCCTCGCCGATGCAAATGCGGCAACCAGCATTGTGGCCAAGATTCTTGAGAGCATTGAAAAGACCATCGTCATCGATGGCAATGAGCTTGCAACGTCCTTGTCCATTGGCATTTCTGTCTATCCGGATGACAGCAGGGACGTCGACGCACTGCTCAATCTGGCCGACACGGCCATGAACCACGCCAAGGAATCGGGACGGAACACCTATCGTTTTTACACCGAGCGCCTGAACACGGATGCCCACGATCACCAGCACATCCGCGTCGAGTTGCGCCGCGCGTTGGAGCACGGCGAGTTCGTGCTGCATTACCAGCCGCAAATTGATCTCGCCAGCAATACCGTATCGGGTGCGGAGGCACTGATTCGCTGGAACCATCCCGAGCATGGCCTGCTGCCACCAGGGCGCTTCATGCGGGTGGCCGAGGAAAGCGGACTGATCGTGCCGATGGGTGACTGGGTGCTGCGCGAGGCCTGCCGGCAAGCTGTCAGGTGGCAAGAGGCGGGACTTCCGGCGATGATCGTGGCCGTCAATGTCTCGGCCATGCAGTTCCAGCGCGGCGACCTTGAGCAAAGCGTCCTCACCGCATTGAACCAGTCCGGGTTAGCGCCAGAATTTCTCGAGCTCGAACTGACCGAATCGATCATGATTCAGGATCCAGAAACGGTACTCAAGATGGTTCAGCGCTTCAAGGCCCTTGGCTTGCAACTTTCGATCGATGATTTCGGCACCGGCTATTCGAGCCTCTCCTACCTGAAGCGCTTCAATGTCGATAAGCTGAAAATCGACCAGTCGTTTGTCCGCGACATGGCCTCCGATCCCAACGACGCCGCAATCGTGCGGGCCATCATCCAGATGGCGAGCAACCTGAATCTCAAGACCATCGCCGAAGGCATCGAGGATGAACACCAGCTCTCCTTCCTGCGCCTCCAGTGCTGCGACGAGGGACAGGGCTACCATTTTGGGAGGCCGATGCCGGCCGATCAATTCGCTGATTTCGTCCGGGCGGCGCGTCACGATGATCCCTCGCACGCGCTGCTGCCGCGCAACCCGAGATGAGAGAGACCTCCGTGTCCGCCAGTGAAACACCTCGCGTCAATGTCCTGCTCGAAAATGCCATTCGCGACATCGGCATACCGCCCTGCCCGGTCATACTCGAACAAATCAACGCCGAGATGCGCCGCGACGAACCGGACTTGAAGCGCCTGGCCCGGATCATCGGCTCGGATGTGGGCCTGTCCGCCGGCCTGATCACGATTACCAACTCGCCTTACTTCGGGCTCAGAACCCGCGTTCGATCTATCAACGAGGCGCTAATGATTCTTGGTCTGTCGGTGGCCAGCCGCGCCGTCGCGGGGCTGGTGCTGCGCAAGATATTCCCGCCCACGCCGCACCTGGAGCGGTTCTGGACCGACTCCGCGCGCATCGCACGCATTTCAGGATGGCTGGCGCAGCAGATGCCGACCAAGGTCCGCGCCGAGGATGCCTACACCTTTGGTCTGTTTCGTGACTGCGGCATCCCGATTCTGCTCAAGCGCTTCAGCCACTATCCCGAGGTCATCGACACGGCCAACGCCGAGGCGCAGGCAAGCTTTACCGCCATTGAGGATCGCCTGTGCGCGATCAATCACGCCGCGGTGGGCGGCTTGCTCGCACAAGCGTGGTGGCTGCCGGACGATATTTGCCTGGCCATTCGCCACCATCACGATTACGCGCCATTGTCCGGCGGCGAGACATCCAAAACACCACCGCGCGCGCAAGCTCTGATCGCCACAGCCCTGCTCGCGGAGCGCCTGGCTCAACATCACGGCTGCCTGACGCCGACGCAGGAATGGCACAAGGGGGAAGCCCATTGTCGCCAGCAGCTCGATCTCGGCGACGAAGCCCTGGCCGAGCTTTATGACAATGGGGCCGGAATTGCTACCAGCGTGGAGTAATGCATGCGGTCCGCCGGCAGCGTATCCGGGGACCAGTGAGACCGCGTTGCGATGCAGCATCGTTGATCTGGATCAAGCCTCTCCGATATATCGGAACTACACTTTGCTTGCCATTGCGCTGGGATGCCCCGCCTTGACTCGGGCAAGCAGCGGACACGGCAATTCCGTCTGGAAATTTTTGTGGATTCGAGTTCCACCGCGCAAATGAGTGATACACGCCAACCCGCCACGCATCCCGCGCCGCCACCGCCCTCCGGGCCAGTGCCGTACGAGAAGGCGTTCGCCCTCAAGCTGCTGGTGGACATGTTGCGCATCCGCCGTCTGGAAGAAAAGGCGGCCGAACTTTATGGCGCGGGAAAGATACGCGGCTTCCTGCATCTTTACATCGGCGAAGAAGCGGTCGCGGTCGGTGCCCTGCATGCATTGAGCTGCGACGACAATGTCGTCGCCACCTACCGCGAGCATGGTCACGCACTGGTGCGCGGCATGGGCATGGGCGTGCTGATGGCCGAGATGTACGGCAAGCAGGAGGGTTGTGCGCGCGGCCGTGGCGGTTCAATGCACTTGTTCGACAAGGCCCGACGCCTGTTCGGCGGCAACGCCATCGTCGGCGGTGGCCTGCCACTGGCGATCGGTCTTGCGCTGGCGGGAAAAATGCAGAGCAGCGCACGTGTCACCGCCTGCTTTTTCGGCGACGGTGCCGTTGCCGAAGGTGCTTTCCACGAATCCATGAATCTCGCCGCGCTGTGGGCTTTGCCGGTGCTGTTTTGCTGCGAGAACAATCTGTATGCGATGGGCACGGCGATCGAACGCTACGAATCACAGACCGATCTGTGCGTCAAGGCACGCTCCTACAAGATGAATGCGCTGGCGGTCGATGGCATGGATGTCGTCGCCGTGCACGAGACAACTCGCGCTGCGGCTACGCGTGTGCGCAACGGCGAAGGTCCGCAATTTCTCGAATTGCGCACCTACCGCTACCGTGCGCATTCGATGTTCGATGCCGAACTCTACCGCGCCAAAGCCGAGGTCGATGAGTGGAAGACGCGTGGACCAATTCACACCTTCAGCGCGCGTCTCAAGGCAGAGGGCAAGCTAAGCGAAGAGGAGTTCCTGTCTCTTGATGCGACGGTGGCGGATGAAGTTGCGCGCGCGGTAAGCTTTGCCGAAGCAGGCAGTTGGGAGCCGGTCGAAGACCTGCTCAGGGATGTGATGACGCCTGAAGAAGTCACCCCGAGAGCCGCACCATGAGCCGCACACTGAGCTACCGCGAAGCCCTGCGTGAAGCGCTGCGCGAAGCCTTGCAAAACGATCCGCGCGTATTTCTGATGGGCGAAGACGTAGGTCAATACGGCGGCACGTATGCAGTGTCCAAAGGGCTGCTCGACGAATTCGGTCCCGAGCGGATTCGCGATACGCCGCTGTCGGAACTCGGCTTCACCGGCGCGGGAATCGGCGCGGCACTGGGCGGCATGCGTCCGATCGTCGAGGTCATGACCGTGAACTTCAGTTTGCTGGCGATGGACCAGATCGTGAACACCGCCGCGCTGTATCGCCACATGTCCGGCGGCCAGTTTTCCGTCCCGTTGGTGATCCGCATGGCAACCGGTGCCGGCCGGCAAGTCGCGGCGCAGCACTCGCACAGCTTCGAGGGCTGGTACGCCAGTGTGCCCGGCATCAAGGTGCTGGCCCCCGCCACAATCGCTGATGCGCGCGGCATGCTGGCACCGGCGCTGGCCGACCCCGACCCGGTGCTGATCTTCGAGCATGCGGGCCTGTACAACATGGAAGGCGAACTCGATGACGGCGCAGTCGTTGACATTGCTTCAGCCACTGTGCGCCGTGCCGGCAAGGATGTCAGCCTGATCACCTACGGCGGCTGCCTGCACAAGGCGCTTGCTGCCGCTGCGCAACTTGCCGATGAAGGAATAGCCGCCGAAGTGGTGGACCTGCGCGTACTGCGCCCGCTGGACGACGCAACAATCATGAGCTCGGTGCGCAAATGCCGGCGGGCAGCAATCATCGACGAGGGCTGGCGCAGCGGCAGCCTGGCCGCCGAGGTGATGGCGCGAATCATGGAGCAGGCGTTCTACGATCTCGACGCTCCGGTGGCGCGCGTGTGCGCGCAGGAGGTGCCAATACCCTATGCCAAGCACCTTGAGGAGGCGGCCCTGCCGCAGGTCGACACAATCGTGGCAGCGGCGAAGGGCTTGCTGGCATGATCGAATTCAAATTGCCGTCCCTGGGTGCCGACATGGACGAGGGCACGCTGATTGAATGGCAGATCAAGCCTGGCGACGCGGTGAAAAAAGGGCAGATCGTCGCCATCGTCGACACCACCAAGGCGGCCGTGGACGTGGAATGCTGGCAGGAAGGAGTTGTCGCCGAGTTGTGTGTCCAGCCGGGCGAAAAGATGCCGGTGAATACGGTCATGGCGCTATTGCTCGAACCCGGCGAGCAGGCACCCGGGGAACCGCGTGGCCGGAGCGTGCCAGCGACGAATGCAGCGGAAGTCGGCGCTGGTGAGACGGGGAGGCCGTCAGGCCGGAGGTGGCCCGAAGAGGCTACGGCACTCTGTGCGCCAACCGCTGGTCCGCCAGCCTTTGCAGCCCCGGCCAGCGCACCGGCAACTCAGGTAACGGTGAAAATCGCGGCGACGCGCCCCGCCGTTTCCCCCGCAGCACGCAAGCGCGCTGCAGAACTGGGCGTAAACATCGCCGCGATCAGCGCGACGGGCCCACACAATTCGGTAACGCTGGCCGATGTGGAAAATGCCGCGCCGAAAGTGGCCTCACCGGTCGGCAAGGGCGTCGAAATGCGCAGGGCGATCGCCGCCGCGATGGCCCGCTCAAAGCGCGAGATTCCGCACTATTACCTCTGCGAAGCAATCCCGATGGCGCGCGCACTGAACTGGCTCGCGGCCGAGAATGCGCGCCGGACCATGACCGAGCGCCTTCTCCCAGCCGCTCTCCTGCTCAAGGCCGTGGCGCGAGCGCTGAAGCGATTCCCGGAACTCAACGGCACGTTTGAAAATGGCACTTTCACAACCTCGGCAGCCGTGCATCTGGGCGTCGCGATCTCGTTGCGCCAGGGCGGGCTGATCGCACCGGCCCTGCTCGACGCCGATAGCCTGCCCCTGACGCAACTGATGCAGGGGCTGACCGATCTGGTCAAACGCACGCGCGCCGGATCGCTGAAAAGTTCCGAGATGAGCAAACCGACCATCACCGTCACCAATCTCGGCGATCAGGGCTGTGACATCGTGCAGGGCGTCATCTATCCGCCGCAGGTCGCGCTGGTCGGTTTTGGCCGCATCAGCGAACGGCCCTGGGTCGTGGAGGGGCAGGTGCAAAGCACGCCGCTGGTCAGCGCCAGCCTGGCCGCCGATCATCGCGTTTCCGACGGCCACCGTGGTGCACTGTTCTTGGTCGAACTGCGCGACTTGTTGCAACAACCAGAGGAATTCGCATCATGAACGAGACCGAAATAAGAGTCGCCGCATTGACAGTACTCAAGTCCATCGCCCCGGAACTGGAAGACGACGAACTGCGCGCCGACCGGCCGCTGCGCAATCAGGTCGATCTGGATTCGATGGACTGGCTGAATTTTCTTCTCGGCCTGCACCAACAGCTTCAGGTCGAGATTCCCGAAACCGATTACGCGAAACTGGTCACGCTGGACGACGTCGTGCGCTACCTTGCGGCGAAGCTGGAAGCTAAATCCAGCTGAAGTTCATGAGAGCCAACGTCCGGG
This sequence comes from uncultured Propionivibrio sp., assembly GCA_964484585.1. Lineage (GTDB taxonomy): Bacteria > Pseudomonadota > Gammaproteobacteria > Burkholderiales > Rhodocyclaceae > JADKHX01. Next base: position 10,083 of record CAZAGR010000043.1, read on the forward strand.
AGAAAATGGTCGCGCCAAATCATGGCACGTTGCTTGGCCGGTCGCCCCTCACTGATTGTGAACTGTGATGTTCATGGGCTCAAACTTGTCGGCTTTATCAACTGACCTCAATCCATCCCCTTGCAAGGTCCAACCATGACTCGTCGCGACGCCGACGATGAACGGAACGACGAAATCGCACCGTTTCGGGGCTTGATCCGTTACGAACAGCAGTTGCCGATCCATCAGGTGTCTTACTACCTGTGCGGCAAAATTCAGGAGCCCCACCACTACACCGAGCTGTTCTACACCTTGCGCACGGCCAACGAAACCGATCTGATCTACCTTCACATCAATTCGCCGGGCGGCGATTTCAATACCGGCTTACAAATCATCAACAATGTTCGCGCGTCGTCCGCCACTGTCGTCACGGTTCTCGAAGCCCGCGCCTATTCGATGGCGGCCATGATTTTTCTATGCGGCGACGAACTGGTCATTCACGACAATTGCCAGCTGATGTTTCATATTTACTCCGGCAATTTCGCCGGCAAGGGCAATGAACAGCAGGCCGAAGTAATCGCCGTCGGCAACTGGTTCGAAAAGGTGATGAGTCGCATCTGTCTGCCCTTTCTCAGCGAAAGCGAAATCGGCAAGATTCTCAAAGGCAGTGACGTATGGATGGATTCCGACGAAATTCGCCGTCGGATGCAGCGCATGCAGCGCGCGTCTGCACCGGCACCCACGAAACTGCGGGCAAGCCGCAGCAAGGCCAACAAAAAAGTGTAAGAGCCCGCCACGAACTCGCAACAAGACATCGCCCCGGGTCACGCAGAGCACCTACCGTTGGCCGCTCTCACTGACTCAAATCAGGCTCGCCGCAGTGGGCCAGGATGTGCGCTCTGGCAGCATTGTGCAGCGCCAGCGCGTCGGCCCAGCCGGGCCCTGCTGGCTTTAACGGTGTACCGATCGTCAGCGTCACGGCCCCACAGCGCGGCAACCAGGTCTCGTCGCGCAAAATTGCACGACCGCCGCGGATGGCGACCGGTATCAACGGAATGCCTGCGCCGGTCGCGGCGACGAAGGCACCCAGACGGAAAGGCCGCAGACCGCTCTCGCGCCTGAGCGTGCCCTCGGGAAAAAACAACAGGGGTCGCTCGCCATGAGCCAGGGCCGCCGAATGACGGGCTGCTTCGACGCTGCGGCGCACGTCGAAGCGTTCGACGAATTCCGCGCCACGCCGAGTTGCCCTGTAAGCCAGGCATCACGGGTTGCGCTGCGTCTGAGCTTGCCACTCGATGTCTTCAGCACACTCCGGGGCGGAGCGAGCACGGTCTCATCCAGCGGCGTGCCGAGAATATCGGCCGACAGCGCGGTAATGCGCCGTGCGCGTCTCGACCACGGCGATCAAACGCTCGCAGTGCGGATTGCTCCTTTTGCAGTTCTGCTAGAAACGCTTCCGCACTCTCGCAGTGCGGACAACCGGCACGGACAAAAACTTCGACATCGGCCAACCGCTTTGTGCGTTCGTCGGCGCCCCCGCTGGTCAACGGCGCGACAGCGGGATAAGCAATTCCACCCCAACCCAGTACCGGCACGCGCGACAGCAACGC
>CAZAGR010000044.1:0-11614 GCA_964484585.1 uncultured Propionivibrio sp.
GTCAACGGCAGAGTTCCAAGTCACGCCGATTGGCTTGTTGCTGTTTGAGGTGAGTTATGAGCGCACAGAGCAAAACTGTTCCGGATGAAAAGTTGAACGAGACGGCACGTGATGTGGCGGTCACCGCCCACGACCTGCCATTGGCCTGCCCGCGACCCGGCGCACCGCTGTGGGCGCGTCACCCGCGGGTATTTATCGATGTGCTGAAGGCGGATGACGGTATTGCCGCCTGCCCTTATTGTGGCACCCGCTACTGTTTTACCGGCGAACGACCGAAGGGACATCACTGATTGAAAGTGCTGGTCGTCGCCCCCTCGTGGATCGGCGACACGATCATGATGCAACCGCTGCTCACGCTGTTGCAACAGCGTGAGCCAGAAATAGAAATCAGCGTGCTGGCGCCCGATTGGTCGGCGCCTCTGTTGCGGCGAATGCCCGAAGTCATTGCAGTGCTAAGCAATCCCTTTTCCCATGGTGAGTTCAATTGGGCCGCCCGTCGTGCCCTCGGACGCCGTCTCGCCAGCGCCGACTTTTTGCGCGCCTATGTGTTGCCCAATTCCTGGAAATCCGCACTCATTCCCTTTTTTGCCGGAATTCCTGTGCGTATCGGCTATCAGGGCGAGGCGAGGTATTTTTTGCTAAATCGTCGCATGCAGTGCGACGAGCGTGCTATGCCCCGACTGGTCGATCGTTATGCGGCGTTGGCTGCCATTGAACCGATGGCGGAGACGCCGCGGCCACAACTTCAATCCTCTGTTGATCAGCAACGCACAGCGCGGATTGCGTTGGGCCTGCCTCTTGGAAGTGCTCCGGTGATATTTTGTCCCGGCGCCGAGTACGGTCCTGCCAAACGGTGGCCGGCGCGCCACTTTGCTGATTTGGCCCGGCGTCTGGTTGATCAGGCGGCCGGCGTTGACCTTCCGGTCTGGCTGCTTGGCTCGGCCAAGGACGTTGAGGTCGGCAATGAAATCTCGAGTCTGTCGAATGGAATTGCAATTAATCTTTGCGGCCGCACCAATCTGGAACAGGCCATTGACCTTATCGCTGCGGCGCGCCTCGTCGTCAGCAATGACTCGGGGTTGATGCATGTAGCTGCGGCGCTTGATCGCCCCTTGCTCGCGCTCTATGGTTCGTCCAGTCCGGGCTATACGCCGCCGCTTTCGGCTCAGGCAAAGATACTTGACCGGCAACTGGCATGCAGTCCGTGTTTCAAGCGCGAGTGCCCGCTTGGGCATCTTGATTGCCTTAACGGACTCCTGCCTGAACAGGTTGCCGCCGCTGCACCGCTGATCCGCCATTAAGCGGCCATCAAGTCACCCGTTCGCCCATAATTGAGCCATGCCGAGCACCAAGATATTCGCCGCGCCGCAGGATGTTGAGACCGCTTTTTATGAGGCGCTCGAACACGCCGATCTGGAACTGATGATGTCAGTCTGGGCTGACGATGAGGAAATCATTTGCGTCCATCCCGGTGGACCACGCCTTGTTGGTTATCAGGCGATTCGAGAGGCGTGGCGACGAATTTTCGAACACGGCAACCGTCTCGATGTTGCGGTGTCGCAACTCAGCACCGTGGTTACGCCCTTTGCCGTGCTGCACAGCGTGCTGGAGCAGATTCGGGTACGCACCAAGGACAAAGTGGGCGATGTGATGGCACCGGTTGCGGCGTCAAATCTCTATGTGCGCGGCGCGATGGGTTGGCGCATGGTCAGTCATCATGCTTCGCCGGTACCGCCCCTGCCGGCCGATACCTTGACTGACATGCCCAAGGTGCTGCATTAAAAGGTACTGCCCACGGATTCATTGACATGACGGTGCATGACTACCGTGCTCCTTTCTGGCTGCCCGGTGGCAACGCGCAGACGCTCTGGCCGCTGTTCATCAAGGGGCCGGTGCCGTCGTATCGACGGGAGCGCTGGACAACCCCGGACGACGACTTCATCGACCTGGATTGGGTCGATCGGCTTGCGTGTGATTCAGTGCGCCCACCGATCGCGCCGTGTGTCGTGCTGTTTCACGGGCTTGAGGGCAGTTCGCAAAGCCATTACGCGCGGGCGTTGATGCTTGCCGTCAAGGTACGTCAATGGCGTGGCGTAGTGGTTCATTTTCGCGGCTGTTCGGGTGAGCCGAATTATCTGGCGCGCAGCTACCATTCGGGTGACTCCGCTGAGATCGACTGGGTCTTGCGCCGCATCAAGGCGCAAAGCGATGGCCCTGTGTTTGCCGTCGGTGTCTCGCTCGGTGGCAATGTCCTGCTCAAATGGCTCGGCGAGCAGGGATCTGCCGCCAATACCGTTATTCATGCGGCCGCGGCGGTCTCAGCGCCATACGATCTCGCGGCGGCGAATCGCTCGTTGTCATCCGGCTTCAATCTCCTGTATGCGCGCAATTTCCTCAAAACCCTGATCCCCCGTGCGCTCGAAAATGACCGTCGATTCCCGGGGTGGATCGATGTCCCGCGTCTCTTGGCAGCGCGCACCCTCGGTGACTTTGATGAAGCCGTGACGGCGCCCTTGCATGGTTTTCGTGATGCCGCCGATTATTACGCCCGATCGAGTGCCAAACCGCTGCTGAGCGAACTGCGCACTCCCACGCTGGTCCTCAATGCGGCGAATGACCCATTTCTTCCCTCATCGGCATTGCCGGCGCCAGGCGAGGTGTCCACCCAGGTTCGTCTGGAGCTTCCGGCGACGGGAGGCCACGTAGGATTTGTCAGCGCGAGCTTGCCGGGCAACATCGACTGGCTGCCGCGGCGACTGCTTGCGTATTTTGCAGATCATATTGGCGGCCCGTTGATACAAGCCGTCCCCGCGGCACCATGTCATAATTGACAGTGTTCCCTCACCGTTGTCTCAATATTGAGTCGGAGTTGCCGCCATGAAACTTCCTGCTGCTGAAATTTTTAAAGCCTACGACATTCGCGGCATCGTCCACAAGACACTGACCGCTGAATCGGTACAGTTGATCGGCCAGGCGCTTGGCAGCGAAGCCCGGCGGCGCGGTGTGCAGACCATTGCCGTTGGGCGCGATGGGCGCCTTTCCGGGCCAGAGCTGTCGGGGGCGCTGACTTCGGGCATCACCCATGCCGGCGTCGATGTCATCGACATCGGCCGCGTGCCGACTCCGCTAGCTTATTACGCCGCCCACCAATTGGGTACCGACAGCTGCGTTTCTGTTACCGGTAGCCACAATCCGCCAGATTACAACGGGCTCAAGATGGTGCTGGCCGGGCAGACGCTCTATGGCGACATGATTCAGGACTTGCGCCGCCGTATCGCCAGCGCCGACTTTTTTGAAGGTGCCGGACATGTACGTCATGCCGATGTGACCGAGGATTACCTCAAGCGTATTGTCTCTGACGTCAAGCTGGCGCGGCCGATGAAAATTGTTGTCGATTGTGGAAATGGTGTTGCCGGTACACTCGCTCCGGAATTGTTCCGCCGCATGGGCTGCGAAGTCGTTGAACTTTTTTGCGAAATTGACGGACGCTTTCCCAACCATCATCCTGATCCGTCGAAGCCGGAAAACTTGGTTGATGTGCAACGCGCTCTGCGCGATACCGATGCAGAACTTGGGTTGGCGTTTGATGGCGACGGCGACCGCCTCGGCGTGGTGACCAAGGATGGCGAAATCATTTATGCAGACCGTCAGTTGATGCTGTTCGCTGCCGATGTGCTGAGTCGCAATCCCGGCGCGCAGATCATCTACGACGTGAAATGTTCTCGCTGGGTCGCCGAGTCGATTCGGTTTCAAGGGGGCCGGCCGCTGATGTGGAATACTGGGCATGCACTGATCAAGACCAAGCTCAAGGAAACTGGGGCACCGTTTGCCGGCGAGATGAGTGGTCACATGTTCTTCAAGGATCGCTGGTACGGCTTTGACGACGGCATGTATGCCGGCGCGCGGTTGCTCGAAATTGTGTCGCGCTGGAAGGATGCCAGCTGGCCATTGAAAAATTTGCCGAATGCATTGTCGACTCCTGAACTCAATTTGAAAATGCAGGAAGGTGAACCTCACGCCCTGGTTGCAAAACTGCAGCGCGAAGGACGTTTCCCCAGCGCACGGGAACTCATCACGATCGATGGCGTGCGCGCTGAATATGCGGACGGCTTCGGTTTGGCCCGGGCGTCGAATACCACGCCGGTCGTAGTCTTGCGTTTTGAGGCCGACTCCAAGGAGGCTCTGGCGCGAATCCAGAAGGAGTTTCGGCAGGCGTTGAGCGCGGTCTGGCCCGGCCTGCAAGTTAATTTTTGACTCCGGCTCAATGAATAAAGGCGAAGAGATTTTTGTCGGCCGCCAGCCGATTCTGGATCGCAACCAGGAACTGTTCGCCTACGAGCTATTGTTTCGCAGTGGCGCCAAACGCAACGCCGCCGAAGTCACGGATGACCTGATTGCCACCGCCAGTGTGATCAGCTACGCGTTCGGTGAATTGGGTGCGGAGCAGGCGCTTGGCCCGTACAAAGGATTCATCAACTGCGACGCCTCGCTGTTGCTTTCCGACATGCTGGAAGCACTTCCTTGCGACAAGATCGTGCTGGAAGTTCTGGAGACGGTCGAGGTTACGCCGCAGATCATCGAGCGTTGCGCCGAGCTGAAGGCGCGTGGTTTTACGCTGGCGCTGGACGACTTCGTCAACTACGAAGCCAAATGGAAGCCCTTGCTCGACCTTGTCGACATTGTCAAAGTGGATCTCATGCCCCTGTCGCCGCAGGGCTTGCTGGACACGACACGTGCCTTGCAACGCTGGCCAGTTACTTTGCTGGCCGAAAAGGTGGATTCGCGCGAGATGGCCGATCATTGCCATAAGCTGGGTTATCACTTGTTTCAAGGATATTACTTTGCCAAGCCCGTAATTATTGCGGGGAAGAAGCTCGGTCATTCGCAATTGGCTTTGATGCAGCTGCTTGGCATGGTGTTGTCGGATGCTGAGACGGTCGAGCTCGAGGCTGTGCTGAAACGTGAGCCGGGGTTGGCGATGAATCTGATGCGGCTGACCAACTCGGCGGCCAGTGGCGTTCGCACCAAGGTGACGTCTCTGGGGCATGCTATCAGTGTGCTTGGGCGAAGGCAGTTGCAGCGCTGGTTGCAACTTCTGCTGTATACCAATCCTGCCGGCGGGAACGTGGCTAGTCCGCTACTGCAACTGGCCGCAACCCGCGGGAAAATGATGGAGCTTTTGGCATCCTGCCTGCATCCGGGGAATGGCGAAGGTGAGGATCAGGCGTTTATGGCAGGAATCATGTCGTTGATGCCGAGCCTGGTTGGCGTCGAGATGGCAGAGATTCTGCGCGGGGTCAGTGTCGCGACTTACGTCAAGGATGCGCTCGAGATCCGCGAAGGTGAGCTTGGCGTAATGCTGGATTTGATTGAGGCACTCGAAGCCGGCGACGGTGCTGCTTGCCACGGATTACTGGAGCAACTGCCCGCCTTGGATGCGGACAGGCTCAATGCCTCGATGACTCAGGCGCTCTGTTGGGCCAGCAACATCGGGCGGGAAGCTCCGGGGCAGTAAGCGCCGGCACGAGCTCCAGGCGCAGGGCTTGGTGGCGATGTTTCGCGGCGATATCCGCAGCGAAACCTGACATATTTTGATGCGTTTGATCTGAGCCTGTTATAGGTGCTTGATCGTCATTTCTAGCTCCTGACGTTTGCAGGATGATCATCTTGATCGACCATCTTCATTCTTGATCAAAAATTCGAACTCACCTGCAGTACTTGTTGTCTTTGGCCTTGCTTGCTGTGAGCGGTGCGTTGCATGGATGTTCGGTCGTCGCGGTAGTCGGTACGGTAGCGGCCACAACGGTATCAGTCGCCGGAACTGTCGTGAGTACGACGACATCAGTGGTCGGGGCAGGGGTGAAGAAGGTGGTTGGTAGTGATGAATCGGCGGAATTGAAGCGCTAGCACGGTTGTATCCATTTCAGGAACCACAGGCAGTTACTTCAGGCATTTACTTCAGGGAGTTGTCATGGCAAACGATACCAAATACTGCTACCACTGCCGCGTCCATCATCCGGCGGCTGAAACCCGCTTGATCTCTACCAAAACCGGCAAGCGCTGGCGTTGTCTGCGCAGTATCGAAGCGACGCGAATCAGCGCCGCAGCCAGAGCTGAATTCGGACGCACTATCTCGGCAATCAATCTGGCCGAAACGCAAAGTCGCGCCAAGCACGTGAGTGAGTTTCATCTGGACCAGTGGGGGCGGCGCTAGATAAACCTGTCGAGTCGCGGCAGCTAGTCAGATGCGCGACGCAGGATGGCGTGCAGGTACCCGTGTTCCGATAGGCTGGACTCGACCCTTTGCGGATATACAAACACCTCTAGAGTAGTCGCTCGCACCAGGCAAGCGGTGCCGACCCGAGATGTAACCGAACTCTCTTTAACCTTATTGCTGAAATATGGTGGGGCCAATTTTCCGTGCCGGACGCTGCCCTTGGTAACTTCGATTGCTCAACTCGTGTGTGTTCGTAGAGTCCCGCCAAGTAAGCCGAACGATTATTGCAATCACATGGTGCGACGCGCTACGGACTGATAGAGCTGACATTGAAGCGTCTTAATGGTGACCAGGTTTTCGCGCGGGCACGCACGGAAGCCTGACTGCACAGATCAATGAAAAAATGCGTTTCCGACTTAATCAAAGCTACAGGAACGCATCATGAACGCCCCCTTTCCCCGCCACGTACTTCCCGTCGTTACCACTAAGCTGCCCGGTCCAGCCAGCAGTGCCCTCTTCGCGCGCCACGATGCTCAACTCACCGGCGCCAACGCCGACCATGAGGTCTATCCTCTGGTCGAAGTTAGCAAGCGCGATTACATGATCGTCGATGCCGATGGCAATACCTTTGCTGACCATCTCTCCGCCTGGGGCGCTTCGCCCTTCGGATCTGCGCCGCCTGCTGTCAAGGCAGCCATGGATCGCGCATGGTCACAACACGGCATGCAGATCAGCGGATGGATGCCCAACAAGCCGGCGCTTAATCTGGTCGATAAACTGGTCGACATCGCGCCCGGGCGCTTGTCACGCGTCGAGTATTCGGTTTCCGGCACGTTGGCCGTGGAAGGTGCTGTCAAGTTCATGCGCGAGGCCACGCGTCGGCCTCTGATCATTACCTTCGGCGGCCAATACCACGGCGAGTCGACTTACATGACTGCAGGGGCGTCGAGCGACCTGTCGAATGTCTCGACCGGGCGCACGCAGTACGCCGCCGGCGTGGTCATGGTGCCATACCCGAATCGCTTCCGCTCGCCCTTTCGGCGTGGCCCCGGCCCGTTTGACGAGTGCGAGGTGCTCGACTACCTCGACTACTTGCTGGTGCAGCAGGTGCATCCCGGGCAAGTGGCCGGCGTGCTATTCGAGCCGGTGCTCGGCGAAGGCGGCATCCACGCGCCCTCGCAACGCTTCTGGGACCGTCTTGGTGCGCTCTGCAAACGCTGGGGCTGGCTGTTGTGTCTGGACGAAGTACAAACCTGCATGGGTCGTTGCGGCGAGATGTTTGCCATGCAGCGCTGGGAGGGCATCGACCCCGATCTGCTATTGTTGGGCAAGGCCTTCGCGGCGGGTGGGCAGCCGATCGCCGCCATCCTTGGCACCGACCAGGTCATGGCCAACACGGAACTGCATCTGGGCAGCACCTACGGCTTTGCCCCGGCGGCCTGCGCGGGCGCACTGGCCGGAATTCAGCTCATTGAGGCTGGAGGCATTCTGGAAAACGCCCGTGAGCTTGAGCGCATTTTTCTTGAAGTGCTCACCCCGCTGAAGCAAGAGATCGAGCAGGTTGGCGATGTGCGTGCGATTGGAGCGATGGCCGCCGTCGAGTTTGTTGGCAACAAAAACAAAAACGACCCGGCCCCTGCCTTCCAGTTCGCCGTGCATCACGAGTGCCTGCGACGTGGCGTGCTGGGAATCTCCCAGCGCGGGAAATGGCACCTGCGCCTGCAACCGGCACTTACGATGCCGCCGGCGCTGTTCCGATACAGCTGCGAGACTATTGTCGAGGCCATTCGTGCCGTGGCTAAAGCGCCTCCCACCGAGCGGGCCTCGTTACAGGAGGCCGTGGCCATGGCAGCACGTTGATGTCAAAATCACTCCATGACCCCGCCTGCCACTCACGCTGAAGTAACCCGTGCTCTCGTTGAGGAGCACAACCGGCGTTGGGCGGGAGGCGATCTCGACGGCCTGTTCGCGCTGTATGCGCCGGACATGGTCTTCGTCGAACATTACAGCGGTAAGCGCTACGAGGGAGCCGCCTTGCGCACGCATATTACCGAGGTGGTCCGCCGCTCGCGTCTCGATTCGTTACGCTACACCGACACAGTGCGTGTCGAAGGCGACACCGCCACGCTGCAATACAAGGAGACCATCCGCTCGGCTAGCGGCGGCGAACTGCTCACAGTGCACGCGTGCGATGTGGTGCGTGTGGCCGGCGGGTGTATTGTCGAGATCAACGAATATGCCGTGCCGCAATGCGCCACGGCTGCATTTGACCAGCGCTCGCGTGCGCGCCCTGCCGAAAAAATCGGCCTGAGCCCGCGCGCGCTCGGCTTCCTGATTGATGACCTCGACACCTATATGCGGCGCGATCAACCCTATCTTGCCCCGGCGCTCAGCTTGCAGCAAGTCGCCGAAGCCACCGGCTATAGCCGCAATCAGATTTCCTTCGCACTTAATCAGGCATTGGGGACCGGTTTCTTCGCTTTCGTCAATCGTGCCCGCGTCGGACATCTGCTTCGATTACACGGCGAGCAGCCGGGGCTGGGCGTGCAGGCACTTGCGACCGCCTCGGGCTTTCGTTCACTGTCCACTTGCTATGCTGCCTTTCGTGGGGCCACTGGCGAGGCACCTCGAAGCTACTTCAAGCGCACTTGCTGAGGTAATGTGAACTAATATCGCAGGTCACCCGTAGCGTAAAAGCGATGGAGATCCACGATGCTCTACGACTTACTGATCTTGGCACAGATAGATTCGATCTATTTGCCGGATAGATGCCCATCAGTGAAGTTCCAAGTGAAAAACTTCGACATCATCGTCACTGCCCGCTTATGGCCAAGAGCCGATATTCGTACCAAAACCGCTCACCACCGAGAATAATCCTGTTCAATTTTTCACGGTCCGCTTGTCTGGCTTGGGCTCATGCGCCACGCAGGATTTTCCTGTCGTGGCGCGCACTTCGGTTTGCGGCAATGCCTTGCTTTTGAATCCCATCGCGCGGCAGCCATGGGGAAAGCTGGCGTCGTGGGTTATGTAGTAATGGGCGCAGGTGCCGCACTGCGGAGTGACATTCGGCTTGATGCTTGACTCCGAAAGTCGATGCAGATCCGGCCGCGCTCAAGCCCCGGCTGTCGTTGTCGCAACCGGTGAATCAAGTATGGCCAAGAGGGCTTCGACGTGTTCGGCGGCGTCGCGCCCCAGTCCGGTCAAATAGCCACCGTCCGCCTGAGTCAACAAGCCTTTCTCATGCAGGCGCTGCGTGGCGGCAATTACGCTGGCATCCGCGGTTTTGTGAACCTTGATGCCTTGCTGGCTGGTGGCCGGATCAAAGCGCATCAAGGTATTCAGTTCCTCGACGAGTTCAGGTGTGCAGGGCATCATGGTTCCTCAGCTTTCAGATCAGGTTTTGTGGGCTAACGATTTCTACTTTGCTGCTGCGAATGCTACAGGTTTTTTACCAATCGAAGCTCACAAGCGAGCTTCGATCCAGTTCTTGACGCTGGCGAGCGCCGCCGGCAAGTGTTCCGGTTGGCTGCCTCCGGCCATCGCCATGTCGGGGCGTCCGCCGCCTTTTCCGCCGACCTGTGTGGCTACATGATTCACGAGTTCGCCGGCTTTCAGTTTTCCGATCAGGTCCGCGGTGACGCCGGCAATTAGTGACACTTTACCGTCAGCACTGCTGGCCAGGACGATGGCGGCACTTTTCAGTTTGTCTTTCAACTTGTCGAGAGTTTCGCGCAGGGCCGTGGCGTCGGCACCCTCAAGCACTGCGGCAAGCACCTTCACTCCTTTGATCTCGGTGGCTTGGCCGACCAGATCATCGCCTTGTGACGAGGCGAGTTTGGCCTTGAGGCGTGCCAATTCTTTCTCCAGCGCCTTCACGTTGTCCAGTATTTGCGCCACGCGATGAGCGGCTTCGGCCGGCTGGGATTTGACCTGTGACGCCACTTCGTCGAGCTGTGTCTGTTGTTGTTGAACTTTGCGCAGCGCAACGTCGCCGCAGACGGCTTCGATGCGGCGCACTCCGGCGGCAACACCTGATTCGGCTTCAATCTTGAACAGGCCGATGTCGCCCGTGCGGGTAATGTGTGTTCCGCCGCAAAGCTCGCGGCTGCTGCCGATGTCAAGCACGCGCACTTCGTCACCGTACTTCTCGCCGAACAGCATCATTGCGCCGGTCTTTTGTGCGTCCTCGATCGTCATCACACGCGCCTGCGTTGCCGCATTGGCGATGATTTCGTCGTTGACAAGGCGCTCGATGCGCAGGATTTCGTCGGCCGTTACCGGTTGCGTATGAGCGAAGTCGAAACGGGTCTTGTCAGGATCGACCTGCGAGCCTTTTTGCTGCACATGCTCGCCCAGCACTTCGCGCAGCGCGTGATGCATCAGGTGGGTTGCAGAGTGGTGACGCATGGTGCGGGCACGCGCGACGTTATCTACACGCGCCGTCCCGCCAGCGCCGACTTTTAGTGTGCCGGTCTTGACTACGCCGTGGTGGCCGAATACGCTGGCTTGAATTTTCTGTGTGTCTTCGATGGCGAAAATTCCGTGCGACGAACGCAGTTCACCGCGATCGCCAACCTGTCCGCCCGACTCGGCATAGAACGGGGTTTGATCGAGCACCACCAAGCCCATCTCACCTTCATGCAGTTCGTTCACTGCGGTGCCATCTTTGTACAGCGCGAGCACATTGGCTTTGCCTTCCAGCCCGTCATAGCCGAGGAACGCGGTTGCCGGTCCGGAGTAGTCAAGATTCGCTGCCATCTTGAATTTGCCTGCGGCACGTGCCTGCTCTTTTTGCCGGGTCATCGCCGCATCGAAGGCCGTGCTATCTACGTTCACCTTCCGTTCGCGACAGATGTCCGCTGTCAGATCGAGTGGAAATCCGTAGGTGTCGTGCAGCTTGAAGGCGGTCTCGCCGTTAAACGTCGTAATGCCGGCCGCGGTCATGCTGGCAAGCTCGGCATCGAGGATCGCCATGCCGTGTTCGATGGTGGCGAAGAAGCGGTCCTCTTCCTGTTTGAGGATGTCCATTACGCGTGTTTTTGCACTTGCCAGTTCGGGGTAAGCGGCACCCATTTCGGCGACCAGATCAGGCACCATGCGGTGGAAGAAGGCAGCGCGGGCGCCAAGTTTCCAGCCGTGGCGGATGGCGCGGCGGATGATGCGGCGCAGCACGTAGCCGCGGCCTTCGTTGCCAGGAATCACGCCGTCGGCGAGCAGGAACGAGCAGGCGCGAACGTGGTCGGCCAGCACGCGCAGGCTCGGGCTGGCCATGTCGTCCTTGCTGGTCTCACGCGCGGCTGCATTGATCAGCGTCTGGAACAGGTCAATTTCGTAGTTGGCATGCACGTGCTGCAGTACTGCCGAAATACGCTCCAGCCACATGCCGGTATCGCCCGG
>CAZAGR010000045.1:0-11334 GCA_964484585.1 uncultured Propionivibrio sp.
GCGACAAGGTCTCGGAAGGCATGGTCGTTGCACTGGTGGAGGCCGCAACGGCAATTACCACGGGGAGCACGGGGAAGGCAGAACTGGCGTCGCCTGCTGTGGCCGCCGTGCCGCCAGCGCCAGCGCTGTGCGTCCCTTCGGGAACTATTTCACCGGTCGCTGCGCAGACGGGAACTTACTCTGGCAAAGCTGACATTGAATGCGAAATGCTGGTGCTTGGCGCGGGTCCGGGCGGTTACTCGGGGGCCTTCCGCGCCGCCGATCTTGGCATGAAGACTGTGCTGGTTGAACGCTATGTCACCTTGGGTGGCGTCTGCCTGAATGTGGGTTGCATTCCCTCGAAGGCGCTGCTTCATGTTGCTGCGGTGATGGATGAGGCCAGCCACATGGCCGAGACCGGTATCGGCTTCGCGGCACCATCGATCGACATTGTGGCTCTGCGCAAACACAAGGCCAAGGTGGTTGGCAAGCTGACCACGGGACTGACCGGAATGGCCAAGGCGCGCAAGGTGGACGTCGTGCGTGGCTACGGACACTTTCTGGATGCGCATCACGTCGAAGTCGAAATGACTACCGGTGACGCGCAGGAAAAGACCGGCGAGAAAAAAGTGATCCGCTTCCAGAAGTGCATCATCGCCGCTGGCAGTGCGGCGGTGCATCTGCCCTTCATTCCAAAGGATTCGCGCATTGTCGATTCGACCGGTGCGCTCGAACTGCGCTTTCTGCCGAAGAAGATGCTGGTCATCGGTGGCGGCATCATCGGCTTGGAAATGGCGACCGTTTATTCCTCGCTTGGAGCGCGCGTCGATGTCGTCGAAATGCTCGATGGCCTGATGCAAGGGCCGGATCGGGATCTGGTCAAGGTCTGGGAAAAACAGAACGCGTCGCGCTTCGACAACGTAATGCTGAAAACGAAGACCGTGGCCGTCGAGCCAAAAGATGACGGCTTGTGGGTCAAGTTTGATGGTGAGAAAGCACCGCCCGATGCACAACGTTACGACATGATTTTGCAGTCTGCGGGTCGCGCGCCTAATGGATTCAAGATCGGCGCTGACAAGGCCGGGGTAGTGGTAACCGAGCGCGGCTTCATTCCCGTGAATTCGCAAATGCAGACCAGTGTGCCGCATATTTTTGCCATCGGCGACATTGTCGGTCAACCGATGCTGGCGCACAAGGCGGTGCATGAGGCCCATGTTGCGGCCGAAGTGGCGGCAGGACAAAAGAGCCATTTCGATGCCAAGGTAATTCCGGGGGTGGCCTATACGCACCCCGAAGTTGCGTGGGTGGGGCTTGGCGAAGACGAGGCAAAGAAGGCCGGACGCAAAGTTACTGTGGCCAAGTTCCCCTGGGCCGCATCCGGTCGGGCAATCGCCAACGGCGCTGAGTACGGCTTTACCAAGCTGGTGTTTGACGAGGAAACACACCGTGTCATCGGTGGCAGCATGGTCGGACCCGGCGCCGGCGATATGATCGGCGAAGTGGCTCTGGCCATCGAAATTGGGGCCGACGCGGTCGATATCGGCAAAACCATCCATCCACATCCGACTCTGGGCGAGTCGATTGGCATGGCGGCAGAACTGGCGCATGGAACCTGTACCGATTTGCCACCGCAGCGCAAGCGCTAAGTTTTCAGAGACGGACTACACGCGTGACTCAGGACGAACTCAAACAGACGGCGGCGCTTGCCGCCCGCGACTACGTGGACGCACATCTGCCGCGCGGTGCCATTCTCGGTGTCGGTACGGGATCAACGGCGAATTTGTTTATCGATGCCGTCGCCGGTATCAAGGACCGACTGGGTGGCGCGGTAGCGAGTTCCGAGGCAACTGCCCGGCGTCTTCAAAGTCACGGCATTCGCGTATTCGATCTGAATGAGGTGGTGGAGCAGGGCATGGCGATGCCGATCTACGTCGATGGCGCGGATGAAATCAATTCCTCGTTGGCGATGATCAAGGGTGGCGGCGCAGCGCTGACTCGCGAAAAAATTGTTGCGGCGGCAGCAACGACATTTGTCTGTGTCTGCGATCAAACCAAACTGGTGTCGCAGCTGGGAAATTTTCCACTTCCAGTTGAAGTCATTCCAATGGCGCGTGCGCTGGTCGCGCGCGCCTTGTCGCTGCTGGGTGGCGAGCCGCGGATCAGAACGGGATGCACCACAGACAACGGAAATCTGATCATTGATGTTCATGGCCTGGGCATCAATGAGCCGGTGATGCTCGAACAACGCATCAATCAGATCGTTGGAGTGGTCACCAACGGTCTCTTTGCTTGCCGCGGCGCTGACGTGTTGCTGTTGGCCACCGAGCAGGGCGTCAAAACGCACACGGCGTGAGATCATTCATTTCTCAGGCTAGCGCCCGACCCACCAATCCAGCGTGTTACATGACCCGCCGCTAGGCGAGAAAACTGCGCCCAAATTTCCAAAAAGCAGCTGCGATAAGGCCGGAAGCCGGGATAGTTAAGATCCAGGCGATGACAAGGTTAAAAGTAACCCCCCAACGCACGGCCTTGACATCCTGTGCCGTGCCGACGCCGACGATGGCACCGGTAATGGTGTGAGTCGTTGATACAGGAATGCCACCCAAGGTAGCCAGTCCGAGGCTGATTGCGCCACCCATTTCGGCGCATGAACCGCTGACCGGGGTCAGTTTGGTAATCTTGCTACCCATGGTTTTTACGATGCGCCAGCCGCCCATGTAGGTGCCCCAACTGATCATGAAATAGCAGGAATAGATCACCCAGTTCGGCAGTGTATGGACGTCACTGGTGGCGGCGCCCGCGCTGATCAGCAGTAGCCAGATAATACCGATCGTCTTTTGTGCATCGTTGCCGCCATGACCGATGCTATAGGCGGCGGCGGATATCAGTTGAAAGTGGGTGAACCATTTGCGTACCTCGCGCGGGGCTCGGTGGCGAAAGATCCAGGCGACCGCCACCATCAAAAGCCCGCCGAGCAGAAATCCAACTAGCGGAGAGATAACAATGAAAGCGAGGATTTTGCCAAAACCGCTCCAGATGATCGGTTCAATGCCGCCGGCCTTGGCTACGGTGGCGCCGACCAGTCCGCCGATAAGTGCGTGCGACGACGACGATGGTATGCCGTAAACCCAGGTGATGACATTCCAGGCCAGTGCGCCACAAAGCGCACCAAAAATGACATAGTGATCGACGAAGGCGGGATCAACCGTGCCTTTGCCGATGGTCGCAGCGACCTTAAGTTGGAACACCCACAAGGCGGCAAAATTGAAACAGGCAGCGAATAATACTGCCTGTTTTGGGGTCAACGTGCCGGTGGCGACTATCGTCGCAATGGAGTTCGCGCCATCATGGAAGCCATTCATGAAGTCGAATGCCAATGCCACAATAATCAACAGGGCGAGTACCCAGACGCTGATCGTCAGACCTTCCATCGTCGCGTCCTTTCAGGAATTCTCGATCAGGATTTCTTCTATGGTCTTGGCGGCATCCTCGCAATGATCGATGACGGCTTCCTGCAGCATGTAAAACTCTTTCAGCTTCATTGCCGCCCACACATCGCCGCCATCCAGAAAAAGTTTGGTAATGGCCTTTCGCATCACCTTGTCGGCCTTGGATTCAATCTGATCAATGGCTTTGCACAGGTCGATGGTTTCCTGACTGCGCTTCTTGTCCGACAGGGTAATCACTGCGCGGTTTAGCCGCAGGCAGGCATCGGCGCTCAGTGCCGCCATTTCGCGCGCCTCGCTGGTGGAATCTGTGATGTTGTACATGCTGACGGCGTTGGCGACATTACGCAGCGTGTTGAGCACGTTGTCCAGATCGATAGTCAACGTATGAATCTGATCACGGTTAATGGGCGTCGTGAATGACTTGTGCAGCAAGGTGATCGTGTCAGCCTTGATTTTGTTCGCGCTTTGTTCAGCGAGGCTGACCTCCTTGACTAGCGTATCGACGTCTTCGCCGTTACTGCCAAGCGAGTTGACCAAGCGTAGCGTGGCGTTTGCGCCAGCGACGACCCGATCGGAATGCGCGGTCAGGAGGTCAAAGAATTCCTTGCGCTTGGGCATGAGCTGGCTGAACATGGACGACCTTTCCCGTTGCGCTGCTAAAAATTATGCGGAAAAATATGTGGAAACTCAGTTCCCGGGCGGCACATAGCCCTGCGCCTGATCGGCACCGCCGCCAAAGAAATGTTTGCTGACCTGTTCCATCAGATATTTTCGGTGCTGCGGGTCGGCCAGACTCAGGCGGTTTTCATTAATCAGCATAGTCTGCAGTTTGATCCATTGCTGCCAGGCTTCTTTGGACACGTTCTCGTAAAGGCGCTTGCCCATGTCGCCAGGCATCGGCGGGAATTCCAAGCCTTCGGCTTCATGGCCGAGTTTGATGCAATTGACGGTACGCGTCATTGGATTTTTTCCTGAAAAAATTTAAGCCACTATTCTAACGGCTCACAGTTCCTGCACAAAGACCTTCGAGCGGCGCTGGTAGTTATAAAGCTCCCGTCGCTTGGCCGGCAATTGGTCTATCGCGACTTCGGTAAATCCACGTTCGATGAACCAGTGCGCGGTGCGTGTGGTCAGCACAAAGAGCTGCTTTATTTTCTTCCTTTTCGCTTTGGTTTCAATATGACGTCGGAGTTGATCGCCGTAACCGCTACGGCGGAAGTCGGGCATGATGGCGAGGCAGGCAAGTTCCGCAGCGCGTTCGCCGGCAAAGGGATAGAGCGCCGCACAGCCGACAACCATGCCGTCGTGTTCCAAGACTGAAAATCGGGTGATTTCCATTTCCAGGCGCTCGCGATTGCGTTTGACCAGCGTTCCGTCTGCCTCCAGTGGTTCAATCAATGCAAGCACGGCGCCGACATCGTCGGCTGTTGCATCGCGCAATTTGGCGAGTGCTTCGTGCGTCATGACTGAGCCAACGCCGTCACGGGTGAAGAACTCCATCAGCATTGCACCATCGGCTTTACGGTCGAGAAAGTGTACACGGCCAACGCCTTGGCGGCAGGCACGCACGCCGCTAGGGAGAACGCGTGCGACCTCTTCTGCCTGTGGCACGCGGCGGTCAATCAATTGCTGGGCTTCATCGACGGTCAGTGCGTCAATCGAGGCACCGTGTCGGTCGACCAGTCCGGGCGCATCGCAGAGAAAAATCAGCTTGTCGGCTTTTATGGCGACAGCGACAGCCTCTGCTACTTCCTCCCACGACAGGTTGAAAATTTCGCCTGTCGGCGACGCGCCGATGGGCGTGATCAGCACTACGTTTTCTTGCACCAGATCGGCTTGGATTTCTTCGGCGATGACTTTGCGCACGGCGCCCGTGTATTGAAAATCAATGCCATCGACTACGCCAACGGGGCGCGCGGTGATGAAATTGCCGCCGGTGACGCGAAGAAAGGCACCGGCCAACGGGGTATTGGGCAAGCCCTGTGAGAGGAGGGCTTGGATTTCGAAGTGCGACACGCCCATCGCCCGCTTGACGCATTCAAGTGTCTCGCCATCAGTGATCCGCAATCCATTATGAAAGCGCGGTTCGAGGCCGCGGGCGCGCATTTCGGCATCGATTTGCGGCCGCGCACCACACACCAGCACCAGCCGGATACCGATTGCGTCTAACAGCGCGATGTCGTGGATCAGTGCCTGCGCGACGCCTTCGGACAGGACCTCGCCGCCAAAGGCAATGACGAAACTGCGCCCACGAAACGCATGTATGTACGGCGCCGCCTGGCGAATCCAGGCGACCGGACGAACATCGTTTTCCGCGATGGTGCTTCGAATTTCAACGCTCATGGCGGCCTTTAAGTTTTGCTATGGATCGGGGTATTACGACTTACGGTGTTTGCCAGGTTTTGCGGGAATACTGACGGGCGTGGCTTCGAGGGCAGCGGTGATGCGCTGACACAGTGTGCGCAACACTTTGACGCGTCCATAGTCCTTATTGTTGGCTTCGACCAGCGTCCATGGCGCTTCACCGGTGCTCGTGCGATCCACCATGTCGCACACGGCACGGTGATAATCATCCCATTTTTCCCGATTACGCCAGTCTTCATCAGTGATCTTGAATTGCTTGAATTGAATTTTTTGCCGCTCTTTGAAGCGCTTAAGTTGTTCGTCAGCTGAAATTTGCAGCCAGAATTTGACCACGATCGCACCTGAATCGGCGAGTTCGTGCTCAAAATCGTTGATTTCGGAGTAGGCGCGCAACCAGTCGGCTTCTGAACAGAACCCCTCGACCCGCTCGACCAAAACGCGGCCATACCAGGATCGGTCAAACATCGCCACGCGGCCCTTGCGCGGGATGTGTCGCCAGAAGCGCCACATGTATGGCTGGGCGCGTTCCTCCTCGGTCGGCGCCGCAATCGGTACGATCTGATATTGACGGGCATCCATCGCCGCCGTCATGCGCCGGATTGCGCCGCCTTTGCCCGCGGCGTCGGATCCCTCGAACACGCATACCAAGGATCGCTCTTTGAAGCGCGGATCGCGCACCAGTTCCGAAAGGCGTCCCTGCCATTTCGCCAGCTGTGTTTCGAATGCGCTCTTGCTCAACACGCGGTCAAGTTTAAGTTCAGTCAGTACGTCACGGCCATCGATATTGCGTGGCACGGGTGGTGCAACGGGCATGTCCGAGGGTTCCGGAGAGGCAAGACGGTGTTTCATCGCGTCAAGCAGAATTTTTCCGACTGTCAGTGAGCGAAACCGGTCGTCTGTACCCTCGACGACGATCCACGGCGCCCATGCTGTATTGGTCATCCGCAAAATGTGGCCGGCGACGTCCTGCAGTTGATCGTAGGTCTTTAACCGACTCCAGTTCCACTTGGTGACGCGCCAGGCTGTGCGCGGATCTTTTTCAAGAGCCTTGAGTCGTTCTTTCTGACCTTCCTTGGTCAGGTGAAACCAGAATTTGAGCACCAGCGCTCCTTCGTTGACCAACATCGCTTCAAAGCGGTTGATCTGGTCGATTCGGGCATCCAGCCCATGCTCGCTGATTTCATTCTGGAGCCGCTGGCGAATCGGATCGGAGTACCACGAGCCGGCGAATACGCCCACTCGACCTTTGGGCGGTAGAGCCCGCCAATAGCGCCACATGGGCGGGCGATCCCGCTCCTCGTCACTGGGATCGGAAAATGCCAGCGTGGAAATGAAACGCGGATCCATCCATTCATACAGGACGTTGATGGTTTCACCTTTGCCGGCACCGTCCTGACCGCTAACCAGCACGATGACCGGAATCTTGCCATTTTCCTTGAGTTCATATTGCGCGTTCTGCAGTTCGGCACGCAGCGCAGGTACCGCGTCCTTGTAGGTTTTTTTGTCAATGCGGTGCGCGAGTTCGGCGGATTCAAACATTAGCTGTCTCCCATAATTGCCATCAAACCGGCCACGGCGGCCGGACCTGCTGTCTCAGTTCGCAACACCCGCGGCCCTAGGCTCAGGGCACGAAAACCGGCGACGCGTGCGGCCATGATCTCGCTTTCTTCAAATCCACCTTCAGGTCCGACCAATAGCGTGATTGACGTTATTGGTGCCTGAAACAAGCCCGGCAGATCGCGCAGCCGCACACTATCGCCCGAATCCTGCGGTAGACAGATCAGGCGAACATCATTGTGCGTCGTTGCCATAGAGAAGTATTGCGGTAGATCAAGAATGGGTGCAACTTCCGGCACGCGGTTGCGCCCGCTTTGTTCGCAGGCGGCGCTGGCAATGTGTGTCCAATGTGTGACCCGCCGCTCCATGCGCTCGCCCGAAAGGCGAATCACACTGCGTTTCGCGGCCACCGGCTGGATGCGGGCCACACCCAGTTCGGTGGTTTTCTGCACCACAAAATCCATCTTGTCGGCGGCGGGAAGGCACTGCACCAGGTTTATCCGCAGTGCCGGTTCGCGGTCAATCGCGAAAAATTCGCGCAATACTGCACGCAGGCCTTTTCCTGCTGGATTGAGCGTTGCCAGCCACTCACCGCCGCGGCCGTCGAAGAGTATCGCCGTGTCGCCAGCGCCGACTCTTAGAACTTTCAGTGCATGATGCGCTGCCTCGATCGGCAAATCGACCGTGGCACCGGGTGCGAGTAGAAATGGAACCTTGAATCTGGGTATCATTTCAGCATTATGACCGCGGATCCCTCTCATGGTTAGCACGCCCACGCCCGTTTGCGAGTTTGGCCGTCCCGCGCAGGAGTTTGATCTGCCCGGTGTCGATGGACGTCGTCACAGTCTTGCCAGCTGCCGTGGTCCCAACGGGCTTCTGATCATGTTTATCTGCAACCATTGCCCTTATGTCAAGGCGGTCATCGATCGCATCGTTCGCGATGCGCGAGAGCTGGCAACACTCGGCGTGGGCAGCGTCGCCATCATGAGCAACGATCCGGAGGCGTATCAGGAAGATTCCTGGGACAACATGGTGCGGCTGGCGCGCGAGCTGGATTTCAGTTTTCCCTACGTCCTGGATGAGACGCAGACGGTGGCGAAAACTTATGGCGCGGTGTGTACGCCGGATTTCTTTGGCTACAACTCGGAGCTAAAACTCCAGTATCGTGGTCGGTTGGACGAATCACGCCAACAGGCGGCCGCCAAAACAGTGCGGCGGGATCTGTTTGAGGCAATGAAGCAAATAGCAGCGACCGGCGACGGGCCGCGTGGGCAGATTGCCAGCGTTGGTTGCTCGATCAAGTGGAAGAATTGATCTGGAAAAGTCGGCGGTGGCGGCACGGCGCGGGCGGCATCCCTGCGATACTTTCACATGTTTAATGGAGACTACAAATGACCATGCCAACTTTACCCAGTCTGTCCGGTGCCGCCATTCTTGCCGGGCGAGCACCACAGGATTCCGCCGTAACCATCAAGGGCTGGGTGCGCACCCGGCGTGACTCAAAGGCGGGCGTATCGTTCGTTAATGTGTCCGACGGATCATGTTTTCACCCTGTTCAGGTGGTCGTACCCTCCTCAGTGTCCAATTACAGCGATGAGGTCTTGCGCCTGACCGCCGGCTGTTCGGTTGAAGCGACGGGCCTGATCGTGCCATCGCACGCCGCAGGTAAAGGCGGCCAGCCTTACGAAATGCAGGCCACCTCGATAAAAGTCCATGGCTGGGTGGAAGATCCCGATTCGTATCCGATACAGCCCAAACCACATTCTTTTGAATTTCTGCGCGACGTTGCCCACCTGCGCTCAAGAACCAATGTCATCGCTGCCGTGACGCGCGTGCGCCACACAATCGCCCAGGCCATTCACCGTTTCTTTGACGAAAACGCCTTCGTCTGGGTGAATACGCCCATCATCACCACCTCTGACGCCGAGGGCGCCGGTGAGATGTTCCGGGTGTCGACACTGGATATGGCGAATCTGCCGCGCAATGACAAAGGCGGCATCGACTACGCGCAGGATTTCTTCGGCCGCGAAACCTTCCTGACGGTCTCCGGGCAGTTGAATGTCGAGACCTACTGCATGGCTCTGTCGAAGGTCTATACCTTCGGCCCGACTTTTCGTGCCGAAAATTCGAATACTAGCCGGCACCTTGCCGAATTCTGGATGATCGAACCGGAAATTGCTTTCGCCAATCTGGCTGACGATGCTTCACTCGCCGAGGCCTTACTAAAATATATCTTCAAGGCGGTGTTGAGCGAGCGCCCGGACGACATGGTTTTTTTTGACGAACGCATTGAAAAAGGGCTGATCGCCTAGCTGCAGGGCATTGTCGATTCCAGCTTCGTGCGAATGGTTTACACCGACGCCATCCGGATACTGGAAGACTCAAAACGCTCCTTCGAATATCCGGTCAAGTGGGGAATTGATCTGCAGTCCGAGCACGAGCGATTCATTTGCGAAGATTACGCCAAGATGCCGGTTGTCCTGATGAACTACCCTAAAGAAATCAAGGCCTTTTACATGCGTCTGAACGACGATGACAGGACTGTTGCGGCAATGGACGTGTTGGCGCCGGGTATCGGCGAAATCATCGGTGGTAGCCAGCGCGAAGAGCGGCTTGCCGTGCTGGATGCGCGGATGACGGAGTCAAAACTGGATAAAGAGCACTACAGCTGGTACCGCGATTTGCGCCGCTACGGCACCGTTCCGCATGCCGGCTTCGGGCTTGGTTTTGAGCGAACAGTCGCCTATGTCACGGGGCTGGGCAATGTGCGCGATGTCATTCCATTTCCAAGAACACCGGGGCATGCGCGCTATTAGCTGGACCGTTCAGGCGGCATCTGCGCGCGTACATGCCCTCACCTCGACAGCGGAATTTTCTCAACCGGTTTCAATGCGATTGCGCCCAGCCGCCTTGGCGCGATAGACCGCCCGGTCGGCTCGCTTGAACCATTCTTCAGTCAGCACTCGTGAGTCGCCGTTTTGTAGGTGACCCAATTCCAGGGCAGCGACGCTAAGACTGGAGGTGTAGGCGGGAATTCCATCGTCGCGCTCCCGGTTCAGGTGTTCGTGCAAACGTTAGGCGACGAGCATGGCTTGCTCGGCGCTAGCCCTGCCCATTACCCATAAATATTCAGCTTGAATCCGGCGGTTTTAGAGAGAAACCGAGGCAGAGCATTTGCAGCACTGAATAACCTTGCCACATGAGCTGGTGCCCAGGAGGCGGATCATTGTTACGGGCAATGTATCCGCCGAGACGGGCAACCAGACGCACGGTATCGCCGAGGTTGGCAGGCGGCATGATTCGGTTTTGTTTGGCGAAGGCGTTCAGCACCGTGACCTCGATCTCGCTGAACAGGATTTCGGCGGGAAGTTCTGGGCAGGCCCGACCCAGCAACGTCATGAGCATGATGCGCTAAGCGATGACCAAGCGGATCGCGATGGCGCGTTCGAGGCGCTCCGCGCTGCGGAAAAAGGGGCCAGGGTCGAATTAAATCTGCTTGCAATTTTCAGAGTGATGTCCAGGCTCGACTTAAGTCCTTTCGAATAGCTTGGCTAGGCCTTCTTGAACGATTTTCTGGTCGGTGGACGCCAGCTTTCCGAGCGGACCTCGAACGAGTCGATGGTCAAGGGTGAAGAGCTTGAAGCGTACTTTGGAAGGCGCGGGTAATCCGGCGGCGACAAGATCGGTGAGCGGGCAATCAAGCGGCCAAGGTGAATTGGCATCCGAGGTAATCATGGCCATGACCGAATGGCCGGCCGGGGTGTTAAAACTGACCGGGTCAGAGAGTACCAGCGCCGGTCGATTCTTGGTCGCGTTGCGGTCGGTAAATGGGAATGGCACGCGCACGACTGCAAAGCGATCAAAGCTCACGGTAAGCCTCTTCGTCGGCGCTACCGGCCCATTCGGAGAGCGTACCTTCAACAGCGCGCAGGTAGTCGATGTCCATCGGCTGGATACGCCGCACCGTCGCCGCACCGTCAGCGCC
>CAZAGR010000046.1:0-11270 GCA_964484585.1 uncultured Propionivibrio sp.
GGATTTAAACGTCAAAACCGATTGCTCAGACTCATACCTGGATTGGAATGTACTTTTCGTCAAACCCCACAAACGTCAGTGTTTGCCGGGCTTTGAGAGAACCAGCCTTAACTCGGTAGACCATGTAAAACACATATTTCGATGTTTTTTGGCTCTTAAACCGGGTTAATGGGAGGCTGCGACCTTATGGTCACTTTCATCCACTTCCGACTTAAGGCTCTTTATTTTCCAGAACCGACTTGTTGATCACCACAGGATAACGCTGACGCATGGTTTCCATCCATGCCCCAAACTCCTGTTCGGCCACCACGCGGGCGTACTGCTGGGCAAGACTCGCCGCGCGTGCATCGTCGGCCGCGGCCGGCTTGATTGAATTGATGCGATAAATTGCGTAGCCACCTTGCGGCAGGATCGCGCCGGCGTAAGCGGGGAGCTTGAAGCCGCTCGCTTTGAAGACGGCACGCACTCCATCCGGCGGCATGCCGGCCGGATTCGCCCTGACAACCACCCGAGGACTGCTCCATATCGCTTCTGCAGCCTCGCCCTTCACCAGTTTGTCCAAGCGCGCTTCACCCTCGCGTACCGCCAGCTTGGCCGCCTCCTCTGCTATTAGCTGGCGACTAATTGCATCGCGAACTTGTTCCAGCGGCTGCAAGTTTGCCGGCTTATGCTCCAGTACGCGCGCTGAGACCAACGCGCCTTTGAGGGGACCAGCTGCGATTTCAACCGCTTCAGTATTGCGTTTTTTGGCGACTGAATCCTCGCTGAATATTGCTGTCGCCAACCGGGATGAATCAAAGGGCGGTGGCAAAGGTGCACCTTTTTGCATCCAGCCACTTTGCTGAACGGTCAGTTTCCATTTATCAGCGGCCGGCTTGAGACTGTCAGATTCTTCATAAACGGTGTTACCAAACGCCTCCGATGCTTCAGCGAACCTCCGTGCCGCAGCTTCCATTTTGAGCTCATCGGCAATCTGGGCTTTTACCGCCTCAAAGGGCTTGACGCGTTCCGCACGAACGCCCGTGACCCGAATGATATGAATGCCGAAATCCGAACGAACCAGCTCGGACATTTCATTTTCTTTCAAGGTGAAGGCGGCATCCTCAAATGCCTTGACCATCATGCCGCGACCAAACCAGTCCAGATCGCCGCCCTTATCCGCCGAACCGGGATCCTGTGACTGCGCTTTGGCGACGGTCGCGAAGTCGGCCGGCTTCTTCTTGAGCTGCGCTAGGATGCCTTCGGCCTTGGTCTGCGCTGCCTTGACGTCGGCGTCCGACGCATCCTTGGCAAGCTTGATCAATACGTGACTGGCGCGCCGGGTCTCAGTCTCACGATATTTTTCAGCCTGACTTTCATACCGCGCCTTGATCTCACCGTCAGTGACGGTCACTTGCGCCAGCATGTCATTACGGCTGAGAGTCAGATACTCGACACGAATCTGCTCCGGTGATTCAAACTTCTTGCGATTGGCCTCATAAAACGTGGTGACGGCGTTATCTGCGAGTTTGACCTTGGATACAAACGCAGCTGGCGTTAGCGTGGCTTCAGAAACCTCGCGCTGCTCGAGCTCCGCAGCCGCCCAAAGCTGACCGCCGGCCTTCGACGAAATAGCAGCGTCACCGATCGGCAGCACCAATTGTTGCAAGGCCAGATCCTGACGCAATCGCACCTCAAATCCCTCTTTGCTCATTCCCTGATTGGCGACCAGGGCGGCATAACGCTCGGGGGAAAATTTCCCACCCTCTTGCAAAGCAGGAACAGAAGCGATGAAATTCGCCAGATCGCCGTCATTGATGCGTAAATGTGACTCATCGACCTGCATAGCCATCAAGCGCCGCGACACCAGGGAATCCAGCACGGCGCGCCGTACCGGCTGAGAATTCATCAATGCAGGATCAGCACTGCCGCCCATTTGTGCGCGGATACGCTCTTGCTGTTCGCGCAGCGCAGCCTGAAACTCCTGGCCGGAGACTCGTCCCTTTCCAACCGTAGCCACATAGTCAGCATCGCCCGCACTGCCCATGAAGGAGTCCAGACCAAAAAACAAAAAGGGTACGGTGATCAGCGCCAATGCGCCCTGAGCAATTTTGGGGTATTTTCTGACAGCATCAAACATAAGTTTTGCTCACAATGAAAGACGGAAACCTGTCCGACTTCGTAGTCAATCGGAGGGTGCTGAAGTACCGGCGAAATCGCCTCAGCCAATACACATGCAGGGGCGGCAGGATACCACGGTGAGCGGGGTTTAGATCCTTCAGCCGCCGATCGCACCGACTTTCTGACGCCGTACTTCACTCCCCTTGCGAGCAAAGGTAGCAGCGTCGTCTGGCAAACTGTAGCGAATCGCAATGGCCAATTCGCTATCCCCTCCCTCAAGGTCGCCTAATTCAAACAACACCAAGGCAAGATTGTATCGGGACCTGACGAACAGCGGCGACAAGGCAATTGCATCGCGGAGAGGCTTTTCGGCCTCCACATAACGTTCCTGCGCCATCCAAATGAATGCCAGAAGGTTCAAGGTCTCACTTCGACCAAGTCGCTCAATCGGGTCGTCACCGTCGAGAATTTCGATGAAACCTTGAATGACCTTCTCGGCGACTTCAAAGTGCCCCAATCGGGCCTCGGCAAGCGCCAAGTTATGCGAAATATTAAAGTTCTGGGTACCGTCACGCAGGAATTCACGCGCCAACTGCGCCGCATCCTCGTTCTTGCCCGCAGTCACCAATGCTGACAAATAGTTTTGTCGCCCGATACTGGAGTCCGGTGCGTTCCGGTAAGCCCAGGACCATAAGCTGAGATTGCTTTGCCAATGCGGAATAATTGCCGCCACGGTCATGACTGAGGCGCAGCACCAGATGATGACCGGCGCCACGACTCGCCAAGACGTGGCTACGGGTTCAAGTGCCAACACAAAACCAATCGCCGCAAAGGCAAGCGGCATAATCAGGTAACGATCATGAACCAGATTGTCGCCAATGGTGAGCGGCAGGAAGTTGGAAACCGGAGCCAGCGCAAGCAATGCCATCGCAAACAAAAGCGTCTGTGGTGATTGTGGTCGACGACGGGCGGCGGCGGCCAGCAAAACAATCACGACCACAACGGCGGCACAACCGAGCCAAGCCCATACATCGGAAATCGGTAGCGGCGTACGAACTGGATGCACCGGGCCCATTTGACCAAATGGCCAAAGCGCGAGAAACAGGTACCAACCAATAGTCTTACCTATCAACAGCGCGTGTTGAATTGCAGAACCGGCGGACATCGGAGTATCACCCTGATAAAAATAACCCAATGAACCGAAACGAAAGGCCAGATAGGCCAACAGGCTTACCGAAACACCGAACCAGATTCCGCCCAGACCCAAGTCAAAAAATTTCTGAGGGCCTCGCAAAGCGCCGGTCTCTTGATGGAATCGCGCCAACTGCCAAACAGGAAGCAGTACGAGAAAAACTACGGCCGTCTCCTTGCAGAGGAGAGCGCAGAAAAAAAGAGCAGACGTTGCCACTGTGCGCGGCACGCGGCCCGCGACGCGTGACTCCACAAGCAAAGCCGACAACAGGCAAAACGTCATCATCAAATCAAAACGATCGGAGACCCAATTGACGCTCTCCGCCAGCGCCGGGTGGATCGCGAACAACAAACCGGCCAGCGCGGCAAGCCACGGCCCTCCGTTTGTCTGCAGCCGACGCGTCAACATCACCACGAGAGTTGTATTAACCGCGTGAAGGATCAGGTTACTTAGATGGGACACAAACGGACTGGGTCCAGTACTGGGTCCGGCAAGCCAGTTTTCTGCGACAAAACTCAGCAGTGGCAATGGCCGAAAATAGTTGACCGAGACAAACAACGGTTGCCTCACCGCGTCCCACCACAATGCCGGATCACGCAAATTGGGCGTATCCACAAGGAAATAAATGTCATCCCATACGTAGCCGTTTTTGAGCGCTGGCAAGTACAGCATGAAGGCCAACCACCCAGGCAAGACCAAAGACAGCCGGTCAAAACTTGCTGTCTTGGACTGAAGCACACTACTGAGCACGGTCGGCCCAAAGCTTGGCCCGTGCCGTGTCAATCTGCTCACCAAGTTGACCTTGCGTATAAACCGTATAGAGGCGCTGAGCTGCAGGGCGGTAACCCGCCTCAGCGGAACGCCGATACCAGGCAAGGGCCAGCGACTCGTCACGCGCGACCCCACGTCCGCCCTCGTACACCGAGGCGAGCAGCATCATTGCGGCCGGAAGGCCCTGAGCGGCAGCACGCTCGTACCAGAGCCGAGCTTCCACGTAGTTACGCTTCACCCCACGACCGACTTCAAGCATGATGCCAAGATTGCTTTGGCCCAACGCAAATCCCTGCTCGGCCGCCAAGCGGTAAAGGCGCACAGCTTCAACGTCATCGCGCTGAACGCCAATCCCCGCTGCGTACTTGAAGCCGAGATTGGTCTGTGCTTGTGGATTTCCGCGGGCAACGGCTCGTCGATACCATTCAATGGCTTTCGCGGTGTCCTGCGTTACCCCGCGACCACCGTCAAACAACGCACCAATATTATTCTCGGCCTGACTGTACTCCTGCTCCGCGGCCTTGCGATACCAGAGCATTGCCGCTTCGTCGTCTCGCGCCACGCCGCGGCCAGTTTCAACAAGATACCCGACGTTGGTTTGCGCTTGGGCCAATCCTTGATCTGCAGCCTTGCGATACCAACTCATCGCTGCTTCATAATCACGCTGAACACCAAGGCTCTTTTCATACATTCCACCAAGATTATTTTGCGCCGGCGGCCAGTTGGCAGCCGCGGCCGACCGGTACAGGTCTACAGCCTTTGCGTAATCACGCGTCACGCCAAGACCCGCCTCGTAGAGTCGCCCGAGGTTGGTGCTCGCACGCGAATGCCCTTGATCCGCGGCCTTTCCATACCAAAGCGCCGCCTGAACATAATCCTGAACAACGCCCCTGCCGGTCTCAAGCGACAGACCAAGCTCGGTTTGCGCCTGCGCGTCACCAGCGGCTGCCGATTCGGCAAACTCCTTGAACGCCAGCACATAGTTCCCGGCACGATTTGCTGCTTGCCCTGCGGCCGTGTTTGCAAATGCCCAAGAGCCAGTGCAGAGCAGCACGCCGCACCCCAAGGCACGCGCTATCAGACGCAACGTCGATATCAGTTGCCACACCTGCCGTTTCATGAAAATCCTCCATTCATATGCGGGGCATTCTGCCCGATTCCATGGCGCGGTAGGCGGCCATGTTTTGTGCGCCACAACAGGCAAAATTGAAGCATAATAAAGCCGTCATTGAAGTCCTGACGCCCACTTTCCGACCAAGCAACACCACTCCGTGGAGACCAGCACCATGAAAAATCTTATCCAGCGCCTGACCCGCAACATGAAAGGCCAACGTGGTCAGGGTATGACTGAATACATCATTATCGTTGCGTTGATCGCCGTTTCGGCGATCGGGGTCTATGCCTTGTTCGGCAAGACCATTCGCCAACAGGTTGCCGGTCTTGCCGGTGAGGTTGCAGGTACCTCAGGTGCTGGGGCCGCAGCGGTAACTGCCGCCAGCGCGACCGCATCCGCTGCTGTTGGCGCCGCCAGCGCAGACAAGAAAATGGGCAGCTACGGCAACTAAGACAACAACCAGCAGCTCCGGGCCAACATGATCGGTCGCCCCTTCATTTGGCCTGATTCATCTCAGAGCCTTTTTCGATCCAAGCTTCGACCCCGCAACTGCAGGCGGACGAGGCAAGGCGGACAGGCTCTTGTCTTTGGCTTATTCACGTCGATTCTTGTCATATTGGCCCTGTTTGCGATGTACAGCATGGGCGGACAGGCCATCGAGAAAACGAAACTGCAGAATACTGCCGATGCAGCTGCCTATAGCGCCTCGGTAGCCGAAGCACGCGATTACAACTTCTCCGCCTATACCAACCGGGCAATGATTGCTAACCAGGTTGCGGTTGCCCAGTTTGTTGGGCTGACTTCCTGGATGCGCAATATGTCAGCTTTCGCCAACTATCCTGCGGTTGGAGCTGACAACACTGGCCGCCTGATCTACCAGATCCTGCTCGAGTTCATGGGATCGCCCGTTGCCAACTTCTACAAAACGAGTTTCTTGAGAATGTTTGGCAAGGTCGTTGGGATTTTTGACGAAGGGAAACCTGGCGCAAAGTTTACAACGGCAGCGATTACCGTACTGGATGGGCTAATTCTGGTCTATGAAAAGACCCAGACCATTTATCACTACTCGACCGCGCTGAGCGTCGCTCAGACTTTAGGTGCATTTACCACCTTCGGAACCAACCTCGACTCGCTGATGGGCACCGGTACCTTGTTTCAGAGTGCGGGAACATTCTTCGACGGCGGCAGCATCGTCGCAGCAAACGACCCAAAGGCGCGCCTGACTCTTGCAGGACTGCCTTACCTCGCCTACCACTATTACAAATGGTTCAATTTCACCGAACGCAAGGACCCGAACACGACGGGAAAGGATGGTCCCGAAGCCGATCGTTTTGCCCAGGTGACAATGGATTCGCTCGACGCTTTTTCTCGTGACCGATCCACCAAGCCTGCCTGGGGGTTTAATTTCTTTTATGCTCCTCCCCTCACCTTCATCGACCCAACCCGTTTTATCCCTTACCAGTACGGACCGCTGTTTCTTCCCGTGATCCACCGCGGTGGGACCGAACTGAAGCTGACGGATGCCAGCGGCGGTGGCGGAACCGCCAGTGGTGGTAGTGGTGGCGCCGGTGGCAGTGGCATCGACTGTAACGGAAATCCGGTGTCCGCCACCACCGGAACTCCGCCTGCCACCGGAACTCCTACGCCTTCCGGTGCAACGGGCTCGATTTCAGTCGACTACCACGCGGATCTCACAGCCTATTCCACCACGGCCTGTGAAGGCGACTCGGGAATGGTGACCATCGGAAACGCGACAAAGCCCAAGGGCGTCTACGCGTTCAAAAAGAATGCCACGGGCGTCGGGGGAACGTGGATTGATCCATCCAGCCTCGTTGGAACATCCTCCCCGACACCGCCGCCGCGGTCGAACAATAATACGGGCACCACGACAGGCGCTGCGGTTACCGGCGATCGATCGAAAAAAAGCTGGACGGCAATGGATGCTTCGAGTTGGGCGGGCATCGATATCTTCTGGTTCACGATTCCCGTGGTCTTCATTCCCATTCCCTTGCCGATACCTTTCGCGCCTCCATGGCTTCCTCTGTCGTACGGCTCCGCGCAATCGGGCAAAAAACTTGCCGCCCCGACCGTATTGGCAGACGACAACAATTTTGGTGTAAAAAAAGAAGACGCTTACGGTGGCGTAGCAGACAGTTGGACGACCAAAATTTCTGCCGAAATGGCGCAGGCCAAAGATGCCGGAAAATCACTGACTTTGTCGCCAAACAAGCTCGGCGGATTGACCGGCTACATGGATGTGAAGGACGTGACCAAGGGCGTCGACAATCTGACTGGCCCGATACTGGTTGTCGAAATCGAAAAAAATATCGAGGATATGGCCAAACGTCCAGGTGCCGATCAATTTGCCACGGAAAATGGTGCGCCCAAGAATACGAAAATCACCCGGAACGGCAACGAAAAAGCCACCATGCGCAGCTTGTCGAAATCGCAAGTGTACTTTGGGCGCCCTACCAATGATCCCGCATTGACCTGGTTCGCACGGTCCAGCGACGCGCCTGCACAGACGGAGTACGGCAGCCTCTACAACCCTTACTGGCAACCACGCTTGTTAGCCAACACCTTTCTGGAACAGTATCTTTCGATGGAACTCCATCGGGCGGGATTCTGATATGTATCGTTCCACCAAAGACCAGCAAAATGGTCAGGCCATGATCGAGACGCTGATTGCCTGCGCCCTGGTATTGGTTCCACTCTTTCTTGCCATCCCGATGCTGGCAAAGTACATGGACATCCAGAGCTATGTCGTGCAAGCAGCGCGCTATGCAGCCTGGGAACGAACGGTGTGGTTTGGTGGCGATGCCGCCAAGGTGATGGGTTTGAGCAGCTCAACCATTACCAGTAACAAATGGGATGCCAATGCCAAATCCGATAATACGTTGCGTGCGGAGATCGGCAGACGATTGCTGTCGGAAACCAGCGGCACTGCATTTTCCGCTAGCGACCAAGCGGGCGCCGCCTACGTCGGCGGCCCCAGGCACCTCTGGCGCGACCGCTCAGGAGCTCCCTTGTTGGCCAATTACGCCGACATTGGTGCTACGATCACCAATAAAACAGCACCTGGCGTGATCAATATCCTGCTTGGACCGTTGATGCAGTTCACGTCAATATTCAGTAGCTTTACCGTCGATACCAGTGCCAATTACACAGCCGACATTGGCCTCTCCGTGCAACGGGTTGCGTTCAATACCGAAGCCGGACTTGGCAGATGCCCGGGATGCACACTTGACTTCGCCGTGGCGGGCACACCAATGAATTTCACTCAAAAAAACGTAATCCTGGCCAACGGTTGGAGTGCCAATGGACCTGGCTCGGCGACCGCACCAAGGAGCGAAAAAAACCGGATTTCGGCTTACAACCAGATCAGCGGATTAACACCCACTTCGATCTTGAATCCCAACCCGAACTACGGTTTGGCATCTTCCGTATTCAAAACCATCATCGATGTGTTCAAAGGAATAGCGCTTGTCTTTTTTCCCGAGGTCAGCACATTGGAGCTCGGTAAAGTTGATATCGACAAGGTTCCGGACGACAGACTGCAGTAATGGCGGCCAAAAACATCCTCGCTGCGGCCATGATGGCGCTGGCTGCCAACATGATCCCGGGCGCGCTGGCCGCTGCCGACCCGCTGGCCACTTGTCCTGAATTTCCGGCACCCAAAAAGGCCAAGTTACAGTCGGTCGCCGAGCGCATGGAAATGCACGGCATGCTGATGGCGATTCGACGACTCGAGAGCGAAGAAGACACGAAAACTATTCTCGCTTTCTATCGCGCCAAATGGGTCGCCACAGAAAAAATTCCTGCGCCTGTCGAATACCCGCTCGGGCCGTGGCAGGTTATCGCCAGCCAGCGCGGCGAATGCTTCTATACCGTCCAAGTCAAGGCCTTTGGCAAGAATGGCACGGAGGCATTGCTCGGCGTTACCGCAGGGCCCGCGCCAGCGACAATCAAGGAAGCTGTACCCATGCTGCCCGGTTCCAGTGTCCTTAATGACTTGGGGCACAATGATTCAGGAAAAACGGCACGAACAGTGTTGCTCAGAAATGGGTTCTCTACGGCAACCAACGCCGATTTCTATCGCCGCAATCTGGCAGACCAAGGCTGGAACCTGACCAACCATTATCGGATGGACAATCCTCAAGGCTCTGGCGATGTGGTCATTTTGCGCAACGGTCCGCGCGAACTGAGTATTGCAATGACTCGCGATGCCAAAGACGCCCGCATGTCCAATGTCGTACTCAATTATGTAGATCAGCCATGACGATGCCCGTCAAATTTTTGCGGTCGCCGTATCCCCCAAGGGGACTTGTTTCAGTGCGTCGCCATCGCCAGCGCGGTGCGTCCCGTCGGGAACTTTTCCATGGCCAAGCTGCAATCGAATACCTTGTCGTACTCGCTTTCGGCGTGATCATTTTGTTGCAGCCATTCACCAGCAATTACGTCGCACCCAGCGCGCCCTGCCCCGTCACTGCCGACGCGCCCGCGCTCAAGCAGGTTGCATGTGCCATCAAGGATTACCACAAACATTACACCTATGCGATGTCGATCGCCTTCATTCCGGATTGCGATTACCAATGGGCTTATGACAAGTCCGTCGGTCTGGGCGACGTCGCCAGCTTGACTGGCGGGCTGACCGTCGGCTTCGATCGGTGCATCGACTGGCTAAACCCGGCGATTCCAGGCGTGAGCATCTCTCCCTATTTGATTCCGAATCTACCCAGCGATGTATCAACATTTATTCAAGACCAAATCACCAGCTACATAACATCGGCGATGACCGATTTTCTGAACCCGGCAAATCTTCTCGGCGACATGGGCAGCTTCCTGAATCCCTTCTGAAAATGATCTTGCCAAAACTCTTTCGTCGCCCTTAATCCCACTACAATCCGCTTTCCGGAATCTCCCGGCCGCGCTTCTTTAACGGACAAACCATGGCTCTCAAACTGCCGAGCTTGCGAATCAACAGAACCTGGGTGATGCTTTTTGCTGCCGTCGGGTTGGCACTGTTAGCCACCGTGCTGACCACTCGCTACCTCAAAAGTCGCGAGGAAAGCATCGGCGCTGAACTGAAGGCACGCACCCAGCAAGGCGGGCCCAAGGTCAGTGTAACCGTCCCCACGCGCGACATGCCGGCCGGCACGCCTCTCGACGACAACGTCGTTGCCGCACGCGATGTCGCCGTCGATCTGGTCTATCCCGACGCGATCCTTGCCGACGACTTTGAGAAATACAGGGGCCAAAGCCTGATCCGCCCGGTACTCAAAGGACGCCCCCTGCTCAAGACGGATCTTCGTGCAATGTATGCCGATTTTGCCGGTTCGCTGACTGAAGGCACGCGCGCGATGACCATTGATGTCGACGAACTTAATTCAGTCGCCCACATGGTGCAGCCGGGCAATCGGATCGACCTGATGTTGGCGATGCGGCGCGATGATGGTGGCCAGACCGTAGTGCCGTTTATGGACCGGATGAAAGTGCTCGCCACCGGGCAACGCCTGATCCAGGATGGCGAAGACACCTCCGGCGCGGGCAAAAAGGCATTCTCCTATGCCAACTTAACGCTTGAGGTATCACCCAGCCAAGCGGCACGCCTCACGCTGGCACAGGACTTGGGCAAGCTGCGCTTCGTCCTGCGTAACGAAAAAGATCAACAAAGCGTCGACTTCAGCGTCAACGCGCAAAACATTTTCGACGAGATCAGCGCCAGACAACGCAATAACAAGATGCAGCAACGCAAGACGGCCAGCAGCAGCGATGGATCGGTAGAGTTCATCATTGGCGGGCAACGCGCCGGCTCGGGTCCGAGCGCCAAATCAGTCGACGTTCCGACGCCGGGTATGGATTCGGCCTATGGACTGAAAGTGCCAGCCATTGCTCCGGGAGCCATGAACAGCGCACCCGCCACCAATGTCGCCGGCACTACTGGAAACACCGGTTTAACGCCCGATATGAAGGCCGAGCTGAAGTCGCTCATCGAAAAGTAACCAAAAAGGACATCCTCATGTTTCGCCTTACATCATCCACGATACGACTACAGGCACAGGCGGTTGCACTTATTGGCCTGCTTGCGCTTGC